>CAYUCJ010000200.1:0-6582 GCA_964443285.1 uncultured Desulfobacteraceae bacterium
ATAAGGGGGCGCCCTTGACTAACCTGTGCCCAAAATCTATTTGTGGATGGGCACGAATCTATCAAAAAAAGGGGGTATCATGAAAAAAATCATCATTGTTCTGTCGGGTATTTGTTTTTTGTGTTCGTTGGCAGTTGCTGCTATTGCGGCTGATGTCGTGGTTGGAGCGGTGACACCACTTACCGGTAAACTGGCCGTTTATGGGCAGGGGTTTCAGCGGGCCATGCTCCTGGCGTTGGATGGGGTTAACGGTTCAGGTGGGATCAATGGAAAACCAATGAAGATACTTTTTGAAGACAATACCTCCACGTCAAAGGGTTCTGTTTCTGCTATTCAGAAACTCATAACCATCAATAAGTTTCCTGTGATTTTCGGCCCCGCTGCCAGTTCAAACTTTTTGGCGGTCTGCCCCATTGCCCAGCAGAACAAGACGATCCTTATTGGTGCAGAAAGCGCGGCCGCCGCCATAACCAAGTGCGGTTCACATGTCTTTCGCGTTTTTCCCTCGGATATGCTTCAGGGTAAAGGCGTTGCCGAACTTGTTAACTTCTTGGGATATAAAGAACTGTTGCTCACCTATGTCAATAACGATTGGGGAGTCGGCCTTGCAGAGGTTTTTAAGAAGCGATTTCTTAAGGATGGAGGACGGTTACTCGACGAATTTGCGTATGATGAAGGAAAGACAGACTATCGGAGTGAGATTCTGAGAATAAAGAAGGCTTCTCCCAAGGCTGTTGTAAATCTCACATATATAAAAGAAGGGGCAACTATGCTCAAACAGGCCTATGAGACAGGTTTGAATGTCCAATGGATTATGGGTTCTGCTGCAAAATCCCCCAAATTAGTGGAGCTTTCGGGTGAGGCATCAGAAGGTGTCATTGGAACTTATCCCACTTTTTCTCAGGATACACCCCAGTATAGGGCCTATAAGGAGGCATGGGGAAAGAAATACCCCGGCAAAAAGACACCGATCTTTGGTGAGTACAATTACGATATGGTAAAGCTCACGGCGAAGGCCCTACGTGAAGCAAAATCCATGTCTGCCGACGATATCCGAAACGC
This sequence comes from uncultured Desulfobacteraceae bacterium, assembly GCA_964443285.1. GTDB lineage: Bacteria > Desulfobacterota > DSM-4660 > Desulfatiglandales > Desulfatiglandaceae > CAYUCJ01. Next base: position 1,063 of record CAYUCJ010000200.1, read on the forward strand.
TCTGATAAACGCCAGCAAGGGCTTTATCGGGGCCACTGGTGATAAGACCTTTGATGCCAATGGAGATGTTGGAGCGACCTACGGCCGCTGGATCATAAAAGGCAAGAAGATTGTGGATTACAAGTAATCTTGATGCACCTGAAAGGAGCACTTTCTACAGGCGATTACGAATTATTTTAAACGGTTATTTGCATGAGGTATTCGAAATCCCGAGCTTTTTAGCTTCCAACGAAGTCACCTCATTCACCGGAGTTCAGGAGGAGGCCTGAGGGTCTCCTCAACATCAAGTTTTAATATGTTAAAGACAAAAAAGGGGATCGTTAGATCCCCTTTGATTCATATAGATTAAGGGACCCTCAATGACATATTATTTGCAGCTTATTTTGAACGGGATCATCGCCGGGTCAATTTATGCCCTGTTCGCTGTGGGGCTTACTATGGTCTATGGCGTGTTCCGGTTTATTAACTTCGCCCATGGAGAACTTATTGCCTGGGGTGCTTACCTGGTCCTGTTGTTTACGCAAACTATCTTTAAATTACCCATTTACTATGCTTTCCTGCCTGCTCTGGCAGTCACCGTTACGATTGGACTGGCCCAGGAGCGATATGTATATCGACCCCTGAGGAATAGCAGTCGTATTACGCTTTTGATTGCCTCAATAGGGCTATCTTACCTGCTCAGAAACGGAATTAGGATCATTTGGGGATCGGACCTGATGTCATACGGTCTGAAACCCACAAGAGGAATAGCTTTTGCGGGGCTGAGCATCACACCGACTCAGATTTTAATGATAGCTGCGGCAATTGTGTTCTTGGGCGGCCTTTATTTTTTATTCACCAGGACGATGCTTGGAAAATCTCTTAGGGCGGTAGCGGATAACATGGAACTTTCTGGAATAATGGGCATTAACATGAACAGGGTGAGTCTGGCGGTATGGACCTTAGCCTCTGTATTCGCAGGAGTTGGAGGGATCCTGCTGGCCCTGGATACAAACCTGGAGCCATTAATGGGCATGGCCAACATGATCAAGGCATTTGCTGCCATGCTGTTGGGCGGAGCAGGAAATGTCTGGGGAGCGCTGCTTGGGGGTCTTTTCATCGGGATTGCCGAGAATGTTGGTGTGGCCTTTTTTTCGCCGGGATATAAGGATTTTATATCGTTTGCTATTATTATCCTGGTACTACTTCTTCGCCCAAAAGGGATTTTTGGAATTTTAGGGGGAGTTCGGTAGGAAATGGACTACCTGCTGCACATCCTCATAATAGCCTTGATCTATTCTATATTTGCTATTTCCCTCAATCTGGAGCTTGGGTATGCAGGGCTGTACAACTTCGGCCACGTGGCTTTCTTCGGGATAGGGGCCTACACCTCTGCCCTGCTGAGTCTTGCCGGCCTCCCTGTGACAGTTAGTATGGCCTGTGGGATGGCTGTTGCCGGAGGGGCAGGTGCCCTGCTGTCTATACCGGCGTTGAGGCTTTCCGGAGACTATTTTGGCATTGCCACTCTGGTTTTCGCGGAAATGGTCAGGCTCTTTTTTCTTAACGAGCGCTGGCTTACAAAAGGCCCCATGGGACTGCCCGGCATCCCTCGCCCGGGCTGGATTGGTGGAGGGATTGAAGGTCTTCCATTGTTTCTGGCTTTTTGCGCCCTTTTATCCGTTTCTGCGTTCTTGATAGTCCGCCGCCTCACTACAGCCCCTTTTGGGCGGGCCCTGAAAGTAGTGAGGGAAGACGAGTATGTGGCCCAGGCCCTGGGAAAAAACGTTCTAACACTCAAAATAAAGGCCATAACTGCAGGTTCCGTTCTGGCAGGCCTGGCAGGAGGGCTGTGGGCGCATTACATCACCTACATCAGCCCCGCCGACTTCACGCTTAACGAGACGATCCTTGTTCTTTTGTGTGTGGTGCTTGGCGGTCGCGGCACGAACTGGGGGCCAATACTGGGAGCTTTCGTGATCACCTTTTTCAATGAGTCTGTTCGATTCCTTCCAATCCCCATGGATTTCGGTCGGTTTGTGGCCCCGCTTCAAGGCATGGTTTATGGAGCAGTACTTGTCCTTATCATGTTAAAACGGCCGGAAGGACTTCTATCTGAATACAAAGAGTAGACATGCTGAGAATCGAGAACGTCAAAAAAAGTTTTGGTGGGCTGATAGCTGTAAACAATGTCACCTTTGAGCTGAATGATACCGGCATAACCGGCCTGGTTGGTCCAAATGGAAGCGGAAAGACAACGCTGTTTCATTTGATAACCGGATTTTATGAACTCGACCGTGGCCATGTCTATTTTAAGGACAAGCTGATCAGCGGACTTTCACCACACAATATAAGCCGGATGGGTCTTGTTCGTACTTTCCAGCAAACCAGAGCACTTCCTTTCATGTCCACCATAGACAACCTGTTGTCTTCGGCGCCTGGCCAGACAGGGGAACACCCTATTTCTGTTTTTTTGAGGCCCGGCAGGGTTAGGAAGGAAGAAAAGGAGAACAGGGAAAGGGCGATGAAAATACTGGATATTCTCCAGTTGGCCCCCCTGGCCTACCGGCTTGCCGGTAAACTAAGCTTCGGCCAGCAGAAGCTTGTCGAATGGGGCCGGGTACTCATGGCCAAACCGAAAATGATCCTCTTGGACGAGCCGGCTGCGGGGATAAATCCAACCTTAATCCGTCAATTGGTTGAGGTCATCACGAGACTCAGCGATGAAGGGATCAAGATCTTCCTTATCGAGCACAACATGCCTTTTGTCGCTGAAATTTGCGAAAAGATCTTTGTGATGGATTCAGGAAGTCTGATATTTTCCGGGTCACCGGCTGAGGCCAGAGAAGACAGCCGGGTTATTGAGGCGTACCTCGGGAGAGAAAATCATGCTGCTTGAAATAGATGGCCTGACTGCCGGCTACGGACCGGTTGCTGTTCTGGATCAAGTCAGTCTGGGGCTTTCTGAAAGTGAGATAGTTTGCATCATAGGTCCCAACGGTGCCGGGAAATCCACTGTACTAAGGGCCGTAGCTGGTCAGATTGACCCTTCAGGCGGCGAGATCATTTTCCGTGGTGAGGATGTGATTCACCAGGATATGGAAGAGAAAGGCAGAAAGGGACTTATCTTTATACCTCAAGGCAATAACATATTTCCCAGCCTCACTGTCCTCGAAAATCTGGAGATAGCAGGCTCCATCCTCCGGGACAGTGAAAGGCTATGCCATGGTATAGAAAGGGTATTAGAAAAATTTCCCATGATCAACGAAAGGAAGAAACGCCCTGCCCGGGAGTTATCAGGTGGACAACGCCAGATGCTGGCCCTGAGCAGGATACTGATCCTTAACCCTCGGCTGGTCCTTCTCGACGAACCATCCCTTGGTTTGGCACCGCTGGTTGTTGATCTCATTTTTAAGGAAATTCAGGAAATGAACAGAAACGGGGTCTCTTTTCTTCTGGTCGAGCAAAACGCCCGCAAAGGCCTCTCTGTTTCACACAGAGGTTATGTCCTGGAATTGGGCAAGAACAGGTTGACAGGGACAGGAGAAGAGCTTTTGAATAACGCTGATGTCCAGCGGCTTTACTTAGGCGGGTGATTTAAATACATTGAGCCAGTTTCAAAACGTTCAATTTTGTTCGAGGTCAAGTCGAAGATCCCGGACTTTGAGCGGGGAGAGGCGAAAATTTTAACCATAGGAATATATTGAATATTTCGAGGATTAGAATTCGAGCCTGACGCAGAGATCGAGCAAAAGGGGGCGTTTTGAAATTGGCTCCGTTGTTAAAAGGTAAGGCATGGGGGAGGGCTGCATTTCTGGAAAGGTTGTCTCGTAGACTTGACCGGGCGGTTGTTCCTCCTGACCCCTTTTTCCTACCCAGCAAATACATATAAATAGCCATACAAAATTATTGACAATTACCCTCTCCAGATGTATCCTCTGCACATGGAGAAGAAATCCGATTTCGACTGGGATGACAACAAAGACAGGGTAAATCAAAAAAGACATGGGGTCTCATTCGCGTTAGCACAACTCGCCTTCATGGACCAAAATCGTGTCATTTTGCAAGACCTGGAACACAGTGAAGATGAAAAGCGATATTATTGTTTAGGGAGAGTTGCCGGCGGCATTATGACCGTAAGATTCACCTATCGAAAAAGCAAAATCAGAATTATTGGTGCCGGTTATTGGCGGAAAGGAAAGAAGATCTATGAAAGGGAAAATAGAATATAAGGATGAGCCGATTGGAAAGGTGAAGGTTGTTTCCGACTTTCTTCCTTCGCCTGAAGAATTGGCTCTGAAAGACGAAACCGTTAAGGTCACTATTGCCCTCAGCAAAGCCAGTGTAGAGTTTTTTAAAAAGGAAGCGAAAAAATATGATACGCAATATCAGAAGATGATTCGTAGGCTACTGGATGAATATTCGGCCCGCCAATCTTAGTATGAAGAACCAAATCCTAAAAGAAAAGCATCTCTCACACAGAGCCACACCGGTCTTCGCTTGAAGCTACGCCCCGGCAGGGGGATCACAGGGTTTCAGGACAAAAGACAAAACGCCTTTCTCTGATTTCTCCTCGTCTCTAATGAACGAAGTGAATGGGCGTGAGGAAGGAAGATGCACACTTTAGCCTATGAAGCATGAGCAGGCAGCACAAGTGATGATGAAAAGACTTCTCTTCATAGTCCTGGTTTGTTTTGCTCAGACGGCCCTGGCCGACGACGTCAAGAACCATGAATTCCTTTATGGATATCTGTCCGGCACCTATCTCCTGGTCGGCCAGGAGGTTGACAGTGGCAAAACCTACAGCGGGAGGGTCATTTTCAAGAAACAGGGAGACCACCTGAAGGTGACACGCATTATTCAAGGTGAGAAAATCACCGGTGTCGGAACCATCGAACACGCCCTCGGCCCTGACCAGGTGAAGGTGCTCAGGGTCAGATTCACACGGAACAAAAAAAAGTTCGAGATCACCTACCTCTGGCGCAGTGATCTAGACAACTATGCACGGCTGTCGGGTTATGTCTATCAACCGGGAAAACGCACAGCGACCCCCGGGCTGGAGGCACTGTTCATTGATCATACCGCCAAATAAAAGGTTGAACCGGCGAGTTCTGGCACTGTCAAAAGGACGCTCCACGCCCGCGACAATCGTCTTGTATTGCAAGCCGCTGGCCTTGAGCCGCTTCGCGCTGGAGGAGTTGTTGAATTTTAAAAGAGCGTCCCGCTATCCACTCGGCTGGTCCTTCTCGACGAACCATCCCTTGGTTTGGCGCCCCTGGTTGTTGATCTCATTTTTAGGGAAATTCAGGAAATGAACAGAAACGGGCTCTCTTTTCTTCTGGTCGAGCAAAACGCCCGCAAAGGCCTCTCCGTTTCACACAGAGGTTATGTCCTGGAATTGGGCAAGAACAGGTTGACAGGGACAGGAGAAGAGCTTTTGAATAACGCTGATGTCCAGCGGCTTTACTTAGGCGGGTGATTTAAATACATTGAGCCAGTTTCAAAACGTTCAATTTTGTTCGAGGTCAAGTCGAAGATCCCGGA
>CAYUCJ010000201.1:0-6468 GCA_964443285.1 uncultured Desulfobacteraceae bacterium
TAGATAGCCTTCCACATCCTCGTACAACCGAAGCCGTGGTGGAGAAGCACAATGGGGTCGCCCTCGCCATGTTCCTCGTAATAGATATTCCGGCCGTTTATTTCTGCGAACGACATTTTCTGTTCCTTTCCGACTGCTGAATGTTCATCGGATAGCCGTGTAAATCCGTCGGGTATCAGCCATCCTGGATTGTACCAATCCCCTGTCTTCCAGCATTTCGAGGTGCCCCACGGTCTCCGACATGCCGAGGAAGATATCCCACGCCTTGAGTTCGGGAAACACGACTCTGGTGATCTCAAACAGGGTCATCCTTTTCCCGGGATCGGAATCGGAGCGGAGGATCCGGAGGATCTCCTCCTTGCGCAAACCGTGATGCTCTCTTATTTCGGCAATACGTCTCTCGGGATGAGAGAAGACTGATCCATGGCCCGGCAGGACTGCATCTATGGGCAAATTCTCCGTCCTGGTCAGGGAGTCCAGGAAGTGAGAGAGACTCCTGAATTCGTTGCCGTTTCCCCTCTGTTCCAGCTCAACCACGGGATTGGACGTGATGTGTTCCAACAGATGGTCTCCCGAGAAAAACCGGCTGTTCTTCCTGTCGAGAAAGCCGACGGAACCCTTTGTGTGCCCGGGGCAGTGCACCACTTCCAGGTCGAAGTCGTCAAAGGAAAAGGTTGCCTTATCGGCGAGGTCCCCGGCTTCGAAATATCCCGGGGAAAAGGTCTTGAAACGGGCGTCCATCTGCTCTGAGATGGTCTCCATGACGGCCCGGGGCAGGCCGGCCTCCCTGAAGAACCTGAGGAAAGGCTCTTTTTTCTTTCCGTGATAGGGTTCCACGTCCCAGATGCATTTGTCGCGGTCCGCGGGATGCACAAAGATCTCAGCCCCGCTCATCTGCTGGATCTTTCCGGCCAGCCCCACGTGATCCAGGTGACCGTGGGAAAGAAGGATGCGCCTGATATCCGAAAGCCGGGCTCCGTGCGTCTTCAAAGCCTCTTCCAGCAACCTGAGGCCGTCATCCGAATGAAACCCGGCGTCGATCAGGGTGGGGATCGAATCCGCGATGAAATAGATGTTGACGGATCTGATGGGAAAGGGGATGGGTATCTCAATCCTGTGGAAGCTGCTCATGCGCTGTTATTTTCCTCCATTTTTCCGGGAATCGGCAACGGTCCGGTTATCTGTAAAGCAGGGACAATCGACCATAGCAGGATTTGGTCATTTTGTTAATAAATGTTCACCTGAAGACGTTCTAGCGACGAACTGGGAAAGTGGCGGGTCCACCGAACCGAAGGTAGTCAGCAGGGAAATAGGGCCGCTGGATGGGGCCGATGCAATGTCCGAACAGTGAGGAACGGTCCGTACCATTCAGGATCATGAGCATCAATTCCTTCCCCCTCAGGAAACCCAGGCAACCCCTTGAACAGTCCACTTCGTTAAAGTGCTTTACGCCATCACGCCGTGCATTTTTTCCCACAAAACAGACCGGCACAGGCTCACCCGAGTGAATCAAAACAGAGTGGCTCGGTGTGGAATGATCGGCCATGACGACCAGGAGGATATCCTCCTGCCTCTCCATAGCCTTCACCAGATCCACAAGACCAAGGTCCAGTTGGGAAATAACATCGCGTTTTTTTACCGGATCTCCTTCGTGTGAAATTTCATCAACCACTTTCGTGTGGACATGCACGAAGTCGTGGGAACCATCCTCCAAGGCCAAGTGAACACGCTCCCTAAGGTCGGCTCCGGGATCCTCGCTATCCTGCGCGCGAAAAAAATCAAACCCCAATTCGTGGGCGATCCCAGCGTAAACCGAACCCGAAGCAACAACCAGCCCCCGAAGGCCCCATTGCTCTTCGAAAGCTGGGGCCTTCACTCTTCTGCCACAACGTTGAGTGACGAGAAAATTGGCCATGTTCCTGCCTTTCTCATCCCGTTTTCGGTTCATCTCATGACGGGCCAAGACCTGGTGACAATAATCAAGGTAGCTGTTCAGCGCACTTGCGGTGCGACATGCAGCCTCGTATTCCGAGTTGCCGGAAAGGGCTTGAACCGTTGCGATGGTCCTATTGCGAAGAATGGGGTCGGAATCGGAGACGAAAGGTGAAACAGGACCATGCAAAACCAGGACAGCATCGTTCCTGCGGGTCTGATGCAATCGAATGAAAATGTCCTCTGCCTGAAAAGGGGTGATCGCCTCCATCAGCGATCCGATTTCCTGAATATCGCCCTGGATATCATCCCGCCCATGTGCAAGAACGGGTACCCCGTTTTTCCATTCAATGCCGACGAGGTGTGCCAGGCAGAGGATATCGTCGTCATCAAAAGGAACATCTTCACCCACCGCTTCAAGCAACCCTCGGCCTGGAAAATCAGAGAGATCATACCCAAAAAGCAGGTAATGGGCGGTTTCGCTCGGAAGGCACTGTCCTGAAAGAGAGGCGTGAAAAAGGCCGTTGCCTCCCAGTCCAGCCAGTCGGTCCAGGTTTGGCGTGACAGCTGCCTGTAGAGGTGTCAGGTGTTTCAACGCTTCGTAGGAACGGTCCCCGAGGCCATCAAGAAGAAGTAAGATAGTTTTCATTGGGGTCTAACTCACGTTCCCGTGAGCTGCCTCCGACTGGGGGTTCATCAGCATGGAGAGGTTTTCATCGATCATTTTCTTTGTTAAAAGCAACCCTTCGGCCTCCTTGATCTCGATGACCCACCATGAGCATCCGATGGAATAAAGCAGGCGCAACCGTTCCTCAATGTGATTCCATCGTGACGGGGTGATATGTCCCTTCCCGGAAATTTCCTCGTGGTAAATATGGGCGTTGAAAACACGGCCTGGATGAGGGGTCACAAAATCTTCTACGGCGTAGTATTGACTCCTCACCGTTTCTGAAGACCAGGCATGCCCGATATCCAATGTGACGCCCGCTCCACTCCTGCGTACGAGCTTCTCAAAGAGATTCGGCTTACTGGTCCACCCCCAGGCGAGGTTTTCCAGGCAGACTTTTACCTGATGTTCAGAGCCATATTGCACCAACCGCCTCAAGTTGGCGATGCTTCTCTCCCAGGACAGGGGTTTTGTTGAATCATGTCCGAGTCCGATATGTATGGTCAGATACCGGCCGCCTGCCTTTGATACCAACCGAATGATCCGCTGAAAAATCATTTCCGCACGTTTGACTTCATCCGGGTCATCATGACCCAGATCGATGCGATGGAAAGGGCAATGGTATCTTACTTCCATGGAGCCCAGGTGTTTCAGGTTCCTCACCCAGAATGACTCTTGAACGGGTGTCTGCGGGAGTGTATCCAAATCAAATGACCAATCAATCCCCTCAAACCCGTGCTTTCGGGTAAAGCCTTTGAGTTCTTCCGCCTCGGGAAAGATGTTACACATGACTATTTTTGGTTTCACTCCTCTTGCCTCTCATTTCCGCAAAACCTTGCGGGCAATTTCCATGAAATCGGGAACCCTGCCTTCGAGATAAATGGAGATGATTTCCTTGGTGAAGGGAAGAGCGAATTCATCGAGATAGGCGGCCACCTGTAACCTGGTCACGCTGATGTCACCATTTAACATGCGGTAATTCCCGGACAAGACGCAACCCAGCTGTTCATTTCCTTCCTCCCAGCGGGATCCTATGATGCGTTCCACTTCGGCGCCTGACGATACATCACGCAATGGAAACCGCAAGGAAATGCTAAATGCCTCGGAAAGGGTTTGATATCTTTTCAGTGCTCCTCCAATCTGGTTCACTTTCAGAATACCGTCATGACTCTCTCTTTCCCCTGTTATAATGTCTACTCCTCCCAGACTTACGGCAAGCGGGATTCGGACACTATGGAGATACAAATGGCACCCGATACAGGGAGAATAGAACCCGAACCGGGAAATCAGCTCACCGATGAATCGGCCGTTCAACGCCTGCCAGAACCGGGAAGATCCCACCAATATGAGGTCATGGACCGTGGTACCCCTGAGCCGCTCCTTTAGGCGGCGGACAGCCTCCTCGACGGTTTTCAATGATCCGCGCTCTGTCCCGGTGAAGGCATAGGTGGGAAGCAGATCCGTAAAAGATTCCTCTTCCACGGCCCGGATGGCGGCAGCGACACTGTCTCGTCCGGCAATTTCAACGATAGCGAGCCGGGACGATATGTCCCGATAGCTCTCCACCGCTTTTCTGGGCAGGAGCCATTCAGGGCGTCCGATGACGGATTCGGACTTTTCCTGATAGAGATTTTCCATCTGTGAGGAGAGTGTCATGGTGGCCCTTTTCGCTGGTGGAGGATCTCGAAAGACAAAAATTCCATTCTCGACTTTAACATAAGGAAATATTCAAGGTTGTACACTGTGACCGATTGAATTCCATTATGTATTTGGAGCGGGAAACAAGACGGCAATTTTCGTTATCATACCAGAAGCTCAGATTAAAATACCGCACAGCCGCTTTATTGTCCATGCGGAATTTAATATCAATGGGCTAGCATTTCCGAATCTTACTGCAGAGTGAAGGAGGAGGGGCTTCAAGGTGCATTATGCCTTTGAATTCAGGGAGGGAACGATTATCAGGATGAATCTGCAATATGCGTGGCAGCAAAGGAGAAAATCAAATGAAGAAGAAACTGGACAGTATCAATGTGCTCTATCCCACCCCGACGGTCCTGGTGGGTGCGGTGGTTGACGGCAAGCCCAATTTTATCACCATCGCCCACGTCGGAATTGTCAACCATGCCCAACCCTACCTGATATCGCTGAGCATGGCGAAAGTGCACTACACCAATCCAGGGATAAAGGAAAACAAGGCTTTCAGTGTGAATGTCCCTTTTGAAGATCTGGTGGTGGAAACCGATTATGCAGGTCTTGTGAGCGGTAAAAAAGCCGACAAGTCCGATCTATTTGAGTGCTTCTATGGAGAGCCGGAAAATGCCCCGATGATCAAGCAATGTCCACTCAACATGGAGTGCAGACTTTACGACACCTATGATACACCGACCCATGAGCTTTTTATCGGTGAAATCCTGGAGACCTATGCCGATGAGTCCGTCCTTACCAATGGGAGGGTAGACCTGTCCAAGCTCAAACCGCTTCACTTTGATATGAGCAGCGTCAACTACTGGTCGGTGGGGGAAGTGGTGGCCGGCTGTTGGAGCGTTGGGAAACAGCTTAAGCGAAACAGACAGTCGTGATGTGATCAAAAACGATCAAGGTTTAGAGAAATCTGTAGACCCTTTTTTCTTCTGTTTTGGCAGGATGTGGGTGGCCCCGCCGAGAAAGATATCAGCGACTTCGCCGACGGTCTCAGAGAGCGTGGGATGCGGATGGATCGTTAAGGCCATATCTTCTGCAAGGGCCCCCATTTCAATGGCGAGGGCCCCTTCGGAGATGAGTCCCTCGGCATTGCGACCGGCTACGCCCAAACCCAGAATGCGCCCGGTTTCCGGGTCGATGATCATTTTTGTAATCCCTTCGGGGACGCCCATGGACGTGGCCCTGCTCGAAAATTTCCAGGGAAATCTCTCGACCTTTACGGGTCGGTTTCCCTTTCGTGCCTGTTCTTCCGTGAGACCGCACCAGGCGACCTGAGGATCCGTATAGATGACAGCCGGTATGGCGCGCGCATCAAATGCCGAGGGTTCACCTGCGATGACCTCGGCGGCCACCTTTCCCTCACGAAATGCCTTGTGAGCCAGCATCGGGCCTCCGGCCACATCACCTATGGCGAAAATCCGCTCGTCGGACGTGCGCTGCTCGGCATTGATGACAACAAAGCCCCGTTCATCGGTCTTGACTCCGGTTTTTTCCAACCCCAATTCCCCGGAATTAGGGATCCGGCCGATTGCGATCAATGCACGGTCAAATGTCTGCTCCCGGTTTTCAGCCTTGCCGCGAAACTTGACGGTCACACTGTTTTCGGCTTCCTCTAACCCTTCGATTTCCGTGTTATAATGAACCCTGTCGAATAGCTCTTCCACGCGGCGGACGAGGGGGGCGGCAAGGTCCGGGTCGGCTCCCCGGATGAGACGTTCACTTCGAACGGCCAGGGTGACACGACTGCCCAGCGAAGCATAAACCGATCCGAGTTCCAAAGCGATATAGCCCCCACCGAATACGAGAAGCGACCCGGGGATGTCGGCGAGTTCCAGGGCTGCGGCGGAATCCATCACGCACCCCTTTTCCTTGAAAATGACATCCGGGAGCGCCAGCGGACGCGAACCGGTGGCCAGAATGGCGTGGCGGAATTTGATATGACTGATTTCAGATCCCTCGAGTCGTACACTATCGGAACCCTCAAAAACGGCTCGACCTTTGACACGCTGGACGGAGCGTTTGTCGCTGAGGGTAACCAGCCCGGAGGCCATTGCATCGATGACCTGCTGCTTCCAACTCCGAATCGTCTCAAGATCGATCTGTGGGCGCTCGAATGAGAGCCCCATGGCCCCGGCCCTTTCAGCGTCGTGGATGAGTTCTGATAGGTA
>CAYUCJ010000202.1:0-6449 GCA_964443285.1 uncultured Desulfobacteraceae bacterium
TCGCCCTCGACTTTTGTGTCCTTGGCGCCTTTTGCATCTTCTTGTTCGCTTGGAGCCTGGGTAACATCAAGCGCAGATGGATTGTCTGAACAATGTCCACTTGTGATGCCGTTTGAACCTCGTGCCTGCACATTCAATATGCCTCAACTGCACGTCACACTTGTCGGGGAAAAGGCGTCTATGCGGTCCCCGCTTGCACGCTGGATGAACGCACGACCAGCTAAATTTTCATAATGTTCCGGACGACATATAAAGCCTATGACCTTTATCAACGAGAGCGATTTGATCGAGCGATTCAAGAAAGGAGACCCCTCGGCGTTTGAGGCGATTCTCCTCAGACATCAAGACAGGATCTATAATCTCTGCCGCTACATGCTTCAGGATCCCGAAGATGCACAAGACGCGGCCCAGGATATCTTCCTGAAGGCATACAGGGGTCTTAAAGACTTCAGACCGGACTCAGCTCTCTACACATGGCTTTACCGGATCGCAGTGAACACCTGTCTCGATTATATGAGAAAATTGCGCCGAGAGGCGATCAAGCGTGAGCCTTTCACCGAAGACCTGGAGTCAGACGAGCCATTTCCTGAACTACTTTACGAATCAGCGGAAATCCACGACTTCATACAACTGGCCTTTCAAAAGTTGCCGGAGAAACTGAGGGCGGCCATCGTGCTTAGGGAGATTGAAGAGCTTTCTTATGAGGAGATCGCTGAAGTGCTGCACACATCCCTGGGCACAGTAAAATCACGGATATCGAGAGCTCGAGAGCAGCTTCGGCATGTCTTGAAAGGAAATGGAAAATTCTTGGAACAAAATCGACTTTCAAATCGTTTAACAGGCAAAGGGAAGAAAACATGAAATGCAAGCATGCAAGAAAAATGATTTCCCAGTACATGGATGGGGAGTTAGGTCTGGATGAGAAGAAGGATTTTGACTTACATATCCAGAGCTGTGCTTCGTGCAGGGAAGGGCTGGAAGAGATCGGTGATCTTCACAGGCTGCTTGCCTTCGCTAAGAGATTTCCTGCACCTTACGGATTTGCCACGAGGGTCCTGGCAAACCTCGAAGAGAAGGAAGGATCGCGATTCCGGAGACTTCTCTCCATCAGACCCTTGTTTCTTCGAGTCGCACAAGTGGCCATGGTGCTTGTCGTCATGACGGTGGGCATCACCTCGGGCAACCTGCTCCTGGCGGAAAGGACCGACCTCATCGGGCAAACGGCCGTGCAGGAAACCTTTTCTCTCGACCTGTTTCAGGCTACGCCCCCTGATTCGATAGGCGGGATTTATAACACGCTCATGAGACCAAGCCATGAAAAATAGCCGCCTGAAGTATATACTCGTCCTGTCCCTGCTCCTGAACTTTTCGCTCCTCGGTGCTGCAGGGTACACCTATTACCAACAGAAGCGGTATCGAGCCTCCCCTTTCGGCTACGGCGTGCCGGGACGGGGTCCAATGGTCTCCTCCTCGATCCAGCCCTATCTCTTTGAAGCACTCTCTCTCAAGCCGGAACAGCGAAAGCTACTGGAGCAAAAAGCACCGCTGTTCCATGAGGCTCTTAATCAGAAGAGGGAAGAAGTTGATCGGCTCAGAGGGTCGCTCTTCAACCTCATGAGGGCAGACTATCCCGACAGCAAAGCCATTGAGATGACCATTGCCGAAATTAACAAGGTCCAGGAAAACATGCAGAAAATGGTCGTTGCCCATATGCTCGAATTCAAGTCCATGCTGGACAAGGATCAGCAGAAAAAATTCTTCAACCTGATCCAAGGGGCGATGACGAAGAGGCAGGAGATCCACTGCCCCTGATGCCTGATTTGTGCCGGTTTCAGGGAGAGGCAGTTCCGGACATCTTTTCTGAGCTGGCACGGGAAAAGGTTGATCATGAACGAGACGGAGGAACGGAATGAACCTGCGTTACTTGAGAAATGAACTCTATTACCAAAAACGGAGAACCCTGTCGGCCGTCACGGGGCTGTCCATCGGCATTGCGCTCCTGATCACCCTGAATGCTTTGTCCATGGCTTACCGCCGCGCAGCCCGTGTGCCCCTCCAAGAGATCGGGGCGGATGTCACTGTGCAGAGGTCCGGAAATGTTCCAAAAGATCTTACAGGGGCAGTTTTTCCCTGTTCTGCAGAGACGATCCGCGATGAGGAAGTGAAGAAGATCGAGACATTGCCGGGGGTACGTGGAATAGGCAGGGCCGTCCTGCTCTGGATTTTCGACTCCAACAGGGCATGGATTGTTCTGGGTGTTGAGCAGCAAAATTCCGTCGGCCCTTCCATTCTTCGTCACTCTGTCATCGAGGGACGCTTTTTCGAAGAGAGCAAGCCGGAAGCCCTCGTTGAAGTTTCCTACGCCCGCCAGTTCGGCATCAAGGTGGGAGACACCATATCATTGGCGAAGAGAGACTATCCGGTCCTCGGGATTGTAGATGCATCCCGGACTGCGAAAATCGCGGTAGCCAATGTCTATCTGCCGCTCTCGGAAGCACAAAGACTTGCAGCCTCATCGGGGCAGGTGCAGGCGGTCTCTCCGTTCAACCCGGCTGATGTCAACCTGCTCTTCATAAAGGCGGACGAAGAAAGAATACCCGAATTGTCCTCAGCCCTGCGGACCATAATGGGAAAAAACGCGACCATAGGCACCCCTGATTCCTTCTTGAAACTACTTGGCAGCCTTTTTGCCCTCTCAGACAAGTTTACCCTCGCTGCTTCTTTGATTGCCATCCTTGTCGCCATCTTGATCTCCTTCAAGACCATGGCAGGGAACATTACCGAGCGTGCGAGAGAGATAGGAGTGCTTAAGGCCGTCGGCTGGATCAATCGCAACGTCGTGACACAGCTCCTGGCCGAATCTGTGACCGAGTGTCTCATGGCAGGGTTTCTCGGGTTGCTCATGGCCCTTGTGGCCGCCTATGGGTTGAGCTTCATGAACGTCAACATCCCCATTCCGTGGGAGATGAGCCCCAGACCTCACTTCCTGCCGGGCGGCGGAGATCAGATTTTCAAGACCCTCAGACTTCCCGTGCATGTGCCGTGGACCCTCGCCTCGTTTGCCGTTCTTCTTTCCGTGGTGATTGGAGGCCTCACGGGGGCTCTCCTGGGGAGAAACATTTCAAAAATCAAACCTTCGGAGGTCTTGCGACATGAATAATGGAACAATCTTGAGAGGCACCGATCTCAACAAGCGTTACGGCGATCTCGAGGTGGTCAGGAGGGTTTCCCTTTCGATTGACGTCGGAGAATTCGTCTGCCTCACGGGGAAATCAGGGAGCGGCAAGACGACGCTCCTATCACTCCTCTCCGGCCTGGAGTACCCCACGTCCGGCCACGTAGAACTCGACGGCAAGGACATTACCAGCGCCACAGAGGACGAACTCGCGCTCTTCCGGAGGGAGAACGTAGGTTTTATCTTCCAATCCTTCAACCTGATCCCGACGCTCTCTGCCTGGGAGAACGTGGCCCTTCCACTCTTTCCGGTGAAGATGCCGGGAGAGGAGAGGAAAAGGGTGGCAACCGATCTCCTCAAGAGGATGGAACTGGGACCGCGATTAGACCACCTGCCCTCTGCACTCTCGGGCGGAGAAAAGCAGCGGGTAGCCATTGCAAGGGCGTTGGTGACCCACCCGAAGGTCCTTTTTGCCGACGAGCCGACCGGCAATCTCGATTCGGCGACCGGGGATGCCGTCCTGGATATTCTAAAGGCGCTCCATATACAGGAGAGGCTGGCCATCCTCATGGTCACCCATGACGAGGACCTGGCAAAAAGCGCAGATCGTATAATCCCTATGCAGGACGGGGAGGTTATGTCATGAAAAAGACTCTGTTAGGTTGTATATTTGTTCTGGCCTTCATCTCTCCAAGCACCTACGCCGCAAAGTCCACCAGAGTCGAGGTGCTTTACATGAACCACGGCCCCCTGATGGACACGCTTGACAGGATGAAAGGTGTTTTCTCCGGCTTTGGCGACAAGATCGGGGTGTTCTGGTATAGTTTTGAGAGCAAGGAAGGAGAGGCTTTCAAGACAAAAAAGGGGATCAACGGGCATGTGCCGCTTGTCATTTGGATCGATGGGAACACGGAGGTGAAGGTAGGCGAAAAGCGGGTAACCTTCGTTGGCTTTCCAACCGGCGCAGGCCCGGCGTTCTTTCAAGGCAAGTGGACCATCGACGACTTGAAGGCCGCCCTTGATCAGGCGACAGCCAAGAGATGACGCTGCCATGGACTATCGCTACGTAGTAAAAGAGCTCCGCCACCACCATCACCGGACCCTGGTCAATGTCGTGGGAATCGCTGTGGGAATTACCCTCTTTGTTTCCATCAACGCCGTCTCGACCGCCTATCGGAAAGCGGTGAGCCTGCCATTCAAGAATCTGGGCATCGACCTGGTCGTTCAAAGGCCGGAGAGGCAAACGATGGGCTCAACGCAGGCCCCCGAATCGATGCGAGGGATTCGCCTCCCGTTCTCAAACCAACTTCTCTCATCGGAGGACCTCAGAAGGCTCGCATCGATCGATGGCGTCGGGGCCATGGCCTCTTCCTTGCTGCTTTGGGAATTTGGCCAGGGGGGGTTCAGGACCATCATGGGCGCTGATCTTTCCAAGCCTAGCCTGGGGCCTGTTAAAGTCAAGAAGTGGCTCAAGGAGGGACGCTTTCCGCAGCAGGAGGGGGAGGTAGTGCTGGAGAAGCACTATGCGAAGTTTTATCATACAATGCTCGGGGACAAGATGGGGATCGGAGGCCGGGACTTTACCGTGGTGGGACTTCTGGAGATTAAGGAAGGGTCCCAGATCGCCTCGGCCAACATCTACCTGCCCCTTGCCGATGCTCAGAAGCTGTTCGGCAAAGTGCCCAACGGCGTCAATGTCGTGTACCTTCGTCTCAAGAATCCCTCATTCCTGGGCCGGGCGAAAACACAGATCGCCAGAGAGCTTGACGGCGTGTCGGTTACCAGTTCCGATTCGTTGCTGGAGTTGATGGGCGGCGTCTCGAAGATCGCGGACCAGTTCTCGCTTCTCACATCGATCACCGCTATCAGCGGCGCCATATTCCTGATAATCAAGTCGATGCTTGCCAATCTCATTGCCCGCTCCAGCGAGATCGGCATCCTGAAAGCGGTCGGCTGGACAGAAAGAGACGTACAACACCAGTTGATGGGAGAAGCCTTGCTGCAGACGTTTGCGGGGGGCGTCTTGGGGCTGCTGATCGGATATGGCATTTCTTATCTGCTGGGTTTTGTCTCCGTCCCTGTTTCCACGCCATGGGAGATAAATCTCCTTCCTGCCCTTGCCAAGAGTGCCGCGGGCGCATCGGCGACTGAGGTGCGGTTGCCGGTGAGCATCTCTATGGGTCTCACCGCATCCGCCTTGGCGCTCTCTCTCCTTGCTGGAGCCCTTGCAAGCTATTTCATGGGGAGACGGACATCCCGCATGAAACCCGTCGACATACTGAGGAGGCTGTGAAAAGAAAAACGTTTGATTCTCCTCAAACGACCCTCTTCGTTGTAAGGAGATCTCAAACGGCAGACAAATACTAATGATGTTGAGATTAATGCCAGTCGCCATACTAACGATGCCGGTCTTGGCAGACCCTGTTCAATCCTCCGAAATGGCAAGCAAGGCCAGGTAAGCGGCCTAACGATTGTCGATCGCAGATATCTTGCCACAACATGCACATGTCCTCCGTCGTTTGCCATACCCGGATATTATCTTATCACAGGATTGGCGGAAAGTGTGATCTCCAGAATGTATCTCAGTTGGACACAGTAGGATGAATCAGCATGTTACGGGTTTGAACCATAGAAACGGAAAAACTTCAGGACGTCCCGCTTCCTCCCATATTGACAAATGAAAAGAGGAACGCCGTTAGGATGTTAGGTTGCCGGAGAGGGCTTGGAATGACAGTGATGCATGATGCCAAGGAGATCTCGAATCGATGCTGCCGGCGCCCTGCACCACGTGATGGTCAGGGGCATTGGTAAGGGGGCGGTATGGGTTTGTGCCGATCTCCACGGTCATGCGGCGCCTTCTGACCGGTTATGCCTTGTGGTACAATCGAAGACACCACAGATCCGGCCACCCATTCCAGAACCGCCTTAAATCCATCTTGTGCCAGGAGGATGTCTACCTCGCGGGCCTTATGTAGGATCTCGATGAACTGTAAAAGGACGAGGGGGCAAGTCTGCTTTGGGGGTTTGTTGACTTGCGACATAATCCTGTCAAAGTGTTTCCGCAATGTGCGGTCGATTTTTCTTCTCCCTTTGATCCGCTCTACTGCACTGCTGGCCGTGCTATAGTTGTTTGTGCCAAAATAGCGCCCCATCTCAGTGAGGGTTTTCCGGCTGTAACGGCGGACCAGATAAATGGCCGTGTCCCGTAGAAGGTTCTCTGAAAACAATAAAAGTCAAAGGCAGACTTGACTCCATTTTTGACCTCATTTTCACA
>CAYUCJ010000203.1:0-6368 GCA_964443285.1 uncultured Desulfobacteraceae bacterium
ATCTCCTTCCGCTTGGAAGGTATCAAGTCGGCCCTGACGAATTTTCCCAGCCCCAAGACAGGGGGTTCCCTTGGTTGGATGTTGCCTCCGGGTACGTCCAGGTTGCCGCAAATTGCCATCAGGGCAACGAGGGCGCGGGCGGCATGGAAATTGTTTTCCTGTTGTTCCAAGGGGTTGCCCCACTGAATGGCCGAAGGGTGTGACACGGCGTAAAACCTCGCCGCTTTCCTGATCAGGTCGGAGGGGACCCAGGTGACGTCCGTCATGAACTCGGGGCTGTATCCCCGGACGTGTTCCGCCATCTTGCCGAAGCCGTGAGTCCACCTTTCAACAAATTCCCTGTCGTACAATCCCTCTTCGACAACCACATGGAGAAACGCCAGAGCCAGGGCGTGATCACTGCCCGGCCTGGGCTGGAGCCAGATTTCGGCCCTTTCAGCGAGTGGCGTCTTTCTTGAATCCACCACCATCAGCCGGGTACCTTGCTTCACTTGATCCATGAGCAGGCTGCCGATCACACCTTCCTCGTTGGTCTCGGTGACGTTGCTGCCCCAGAGAACCACCAGATCGCTCCGGTGATGGAAATCCACTACAGGATAAAAGCCGCAGGTGTGTATCCCGCTCACCTCCCGGGGCGCATGACAGACATCCTGGGCAGCCACCACATTGGGAGATCCAAAGATATTGGCCAGGCGGATCAACATGAAGTGTTCCAGTCCCTTTGGCATGCCCTGGCAGAAGGCCACCCCGCGTGCGTCTGACGATTCCCTTATTTCCAAGAATCTCCGGCTGATTTCATCAATGGCCTCAGACCAGGATATCCGTTCCCATTCCCCCTCTCCCCGTTTTCCCCTTCTTCGCAAGGGATGCTTCAGCCGGTCCGGGTGGTGCAGTTTTTCCGGAGAAATGAGGCCTTTCGGGCAGACGTAACCCCTATTCAGGAATCCATCGGGATCTCCTTTCACTTTTACGATCCGGTTGTCCTTGACGCCTACCAGGAGCGCACACCCGCCGTGGTCCATCCTGGCGCAGTGTGTCCTGGTCCACCCAATATCTTCAACCATCTGGAGTCTCTCCCAGGTTCATTGTCATTCATATTATCCGAGCCGGTGTCCCAATGCAACTGCAAAGACTTGCGCGCCATGTCCTGATTTGATCAGCAATCTTCCCAAGTGGTTTGCACAGAGGATCAAAGGTCAATCAGACGGTGGATTTGGAATTGCAGCCTTTCATGGTGCCGGAAGCTAAAAATGAGTAGCGATTGACCGCTTCAATGTGGTAAGTTTAGTAAGTGGAACTTGCCCATTTAGAAAAACGGTTGGCTGGCAAAAACAAGGAGGAAAAAATGTCGACACCACAACATTGTCCGGGTTTTGAGGACCTGAAAAATCTGAAATCCTTTGTCTGTAAATGCCCCGGCTGCGGAAAGGAAAAAGAAATTTTTTCCGATGAGTTCAACAAAACGCACAACTGCTCCGCCTGCGGGGAAGAGATCGATTTTACCAGGTGTGAACCGGAGGCAGGGACTTAATGCGTTGAGCT
This sequence comes from uncultured Desulfobacteraceae bacterium, assembly GCA_964443285.1. Taxonomy (GTDB): domain Bacteria; phylum Desulfobacterota; class DSM-4660; order Desulfatiglandales; family Desulfatiglandaceae; genus CAYUCJ01. The sequence goes on from CAYUCJ010000203.1 coordinate 1,543, forward strand.
TTCAGAGGGTCATGCGTGTACCCGAAGGCACAGGGCACAGGAAAAAATAAAGATATACCCCTTGACAGAGGCTTTTCCTTGTGCCCGGCGCCTTATACCCCAGGCCTATATACGTAATCCCGTCTCAAATCCCTCCCGGATGGCCTCCATGGCCTTGCGGGGTTCTGTGGCATCTCCGACCATGTAAAACTCAGGAGCCACTCCTTCCAGATCCTTGGCCAGGCTGTTTTCCGCCCGGGATCCCGCGGCCATGACAATGGAATCCGCGGCCAGAATTCCCGGCCCGTCCTCCCGGTCGATTTCCAGTCCCTCGGCAGTGATCCGGACAGCCCTGGTCCCGGTCATGATCGTCGCTCCCAGCCGCCTTAGTTCCGCCATGATCGTCCACCGGGTGGTGAAACCGATATCTTTTCCCGCCTTTTTGATCATCTCGACGACCGTCACCTCTTTGCTGCCCCTGTTGAGCAGCTCCATCAGGGTTTCCATGGACTCGGCGCGGTTGGCGACCAGGAAATGGAGCACTTCCGGAGTCAAGCTGCCGATCCGGGCCAGGTACATGGCCGTTTCTAGCCCCACGGCATTGCCGCCCACCACGACCACGCTCCGCCCAACACCGGCCTTTCCGGCCAATACATCCCAGGCCTGGACCACATGTGGTTGATCGACACCCGGGATTTCCGGCAAAATCGGCTTTGCACCTGTCGCCAGCACGACCGCGTCGGGTTTCATGGACTGAACCAGAGATAGATCCGCCTCCTTTTCGAGCAGGACTTCCACACCGAGTGCCCTGATATTTCCGGCGAGATCCTCGGCGGCGGTGACCAGCTCCTCTCTACCGGGGATCAACCGGTTCAGAAGCACCTGTCCACCGAGACGGTCCGTCTTTTCTATCAGAGAAACCTTGTGCCCGCGTTCGGCCGCAACAACCGCCGCCTTCATGCCCGCAACGCCGCCGCCGACCACCAGGACCTTTTTGACTGTGGAGGCCGGCTCAATGGAAAGCTCAGCTTCCCTCCCGGCCATGGGATTGACGAGACAGGTTGCCGGCCGAAGGTTGAATATCTGATCAAAGCAACCCTGATTGCATGCGATGCAGTGATAGATCAGACCTGCCGTGCCATTCTGCGCCTTTCGCGGCAGATCCGGGTCGGCCAGGAGTCCCCTCGCCATGGTGACCAGGTCCGCCTCTCCATTCCGGAGGATCTCCTCGGCCGTTTCCGGGTCGTTGATGCGGTTGCTGGCCAGGACAGGCCTCGAAACCGCCGACTTGACGCCCTGCGCAAGGTAGACATAGGCACGCCTTGGAACGTTCATGGTCAGCTGGGGGACCCTTGTCTCATGCCATCCGCCCGTTATATTGAACAGATCCACCCCTGCTTTTTCCAGGGCCCCGGCAAAAACTTTGGCTTCCCTGTTGGTGCAGCCGCCTTCCATGAAGTCATTGCCTGCGAGGCGCATGATGACCGGGTAATCTTTTCCCACCGCCTCTCGCACCTTTCTTGCGACCTCGATCCCGAAGCGCATCCGGTTTTCGACACTTCCCCCGTAGTCATCTTCCCTTAGATTGGTCAGGGGAGACAGGAACTGACTGATGAGGTAACCGGCGCTGCCCAGAATCTCCACGGCGTCAAACCCGGCTTTTTTCGCCCTCAGAGCGGCTTCTGCAAACCGGTCCTGAACCCCGGGGATCTCTTCGAGGTCAAGCGCCCTCGGCGTCTCCCCCGTAAATTTTGACCGGATGGCCGAGGCCGAAAAGGGTTTCCTCCCCCCGATCATGGCGGAATGGGTGTAGCGCCCCGCCTGGTAGAGCTGGGCGGCGACCCTGGCGCCGTTCTTTTTGACACTATCCGTCAGCTTCTTCAGGCCCGGGACGAATCGGTCGTCGCTGATCCCGATCATACTGGACATCCCCCCGTATTCATCGATGGGGCAGCCGCCGACGATGATCAGCCCGACCCCGCCTTTGGCCCTGAGGGAATAAAATGAAGTCAATTGATCCGTGACCGTGCCTTCGGGGGTATATCCCAGGTGCATGGCGGTCATGACGATCCGGTTCTTGAGTTCCATGCCGTTGATTTCGATGGGTGAAAACAAATAGGGAAAAACCATTTCTTCCTCCTCTTTCGGATTCCATTTCTTTTGTGATCGCGCCTGATTCATATCAAAGCCCCGGTCATAACGCAATGGGCTTGTTCCAACTGAAGCCCTAAAAGCAGGGACATCAGACATTGAGATAAAGCCCTTGTAACAAGGCTGAATATTGCCTATGATTGGCCTTGAAACTCCGCTGGACTTCTAACGAACTCTTAAATCAGAGGTAATGTCCAAGAGTCCCGACATGAAGGGATATCGAGCGTTTTGGCCGGGCATTGAAGGTATTCCTACCGTTCCGGGCCTCCGGGCTGGTCTTTTCTTCGGACTTACCTCCGTCCCGCCTCATTCAGGCGGGACTCCACGTTTACTCCGCCAAGGGCGGAGTGCCGCGGCTTCTCCCGGAGATAAGTCCGGAAAAGACGGTGCCCTCTCGACAGTCGCTAAAGGAAAACCTTCAATACCCTGATATTGCGCTTGTGAAAACCATCAAGATTCGCCAACACTTTTGAACATGACCCATCAAGTTCGTTGCTCATAGGCTGCCGCTTGCGGCATGAATCCGCTTCTTACGAAGTCGCATTTTCATCCGGGTCCAAGGAAGCGGATCTGAGAATCTTTTTCATGTGCTTTCTCATAATGCACTTGGCAACTCACTTCTACATGGACGACTATTTGGGGTTCACGCCTCCCAAACCCTACGCGCTTTTATGGCGCAACTCTGAACCCCAAATCGGCGTCCATCCCCTCCGGAGTGATTAGAAAGCATTTGAAAAAGAGTGTCAGGTTCGCTTCCTCTTCGCTGTTCATAGGCTGCCGCTTGCGGCATAAGTTAGCTTTTTACCATTTTCCTTAACTTTGGAGATAACCCGGTGCTGACAGGACTCGACAGGCTAAGAATGGGACACTGGAAGAGATTAAGAGGGTACCGGCTCGGCCTTCTCTCCAACCAGGCCTCGCTGGACAACCGGTTGACCCCGGCCAAGACCGTCATCGACCATTTGCTACCCGGCCATTTGAAAGCCCTTTTCGGTCCCCAACACGGCTACACCGGCGAAGACCAGGATAACATGGTCGAGACCGGACACGGTGTCGACAGATCTCTCGGGGCCCCTATTTTTAGCCTCTACGCCGACAAGAGGGAGCCCGATGACCACATGCTGGAGGAGGTGGACATCCTCATCATCGATCTTCAGGACGTGGGGACCAGGGTTTACACCTTCGCAAGCACCATGCTGGGCTGTCTCAAGGCAGCGGCAAGGAACGGCAAGAAAGTCCTGGTCCTTGACCGCCCGAATCCTCTCGGTGGCGAATTTCTGGAAGGACCTCTCCTGGAACCTGCGCTTTTTTCCTTTGTGGGCCCATGGGCCCTGCCTATGCGCCACGGTTTGACCATGGGGGAACTCGCTGGAATATTTAATGAAGTCTTCCATCTGGGATGTGATCTGGAAGTGGTGCCCCTGGTTGGGTGGAATCGGAGCATGTACTGGGAGGATACGGGATTGCGCTGGATCATGCCTTCTCCCAATATGCCCCACCCGGCAACGGCCTTTGTCTACCCGGGCCAGGTGATTTGGGAGGGCACCAATCTTTCCGAAGGGAGGGGAACCTGCAGGCCTTTTGAAATCTTTGGCGCCCCTTTTCTCAACATTTCAGGGATACTGGACGTACTGGACAAAGAGGCATTGATCGGCTGTCGGCTCCAGGATTTTTCCTTCCGTCCCACTTTTCACAAATGGGCTGGGGATCTCTGCCGCGGTTTGATGATCCACATCCTGGACCCCCGCGTATTCAGGCCGTTCTTCCTTTCCGTTTCGCTTTTGGGAGCGATCATGACCGTCCACAAGGAAGATTTTCAATGGAAAGCCCCTCCTTATGAATACGAATTCGAGCGGAAACCCATAGACCTGATCCTGGGAGACGGCTCGTTGAGGCACGGCCTGGAAACCGGTACGCCGCCGGCCACGCTGCGGGACCGCTGGACAAAAAAAAATGAGGCCTTCTCTAAATGGAGAAGACCTCACCTACTTTATTCCTGACGATCAGAACAGTTCAGAAAAAGCACAGCCGGCCCAAAGGTCAAGAGCCTCCCCTGGATTCCAGCAGTTTTGCCCCCCCAGGAGATAATCGTCCCCCAGGCGTTTGACGATGAAATCCCTGACGCTCTCTGAATTCATGCTCATGACAAGAAGCTCTTTGATGAGTTTCCGTTTATCCTTGTTCAGCATGAGCAGAGCACCAGACTTGTCATGCAGCATCAGATTGACATCCTGCTCATTGTCGATGTCATTCATGGATTACTTCTTCGTTCCCCCACCGATCCATTTGTCGATGGCTTCTTTGTCAAAACGCCACACTCTACCGATCCGGATAGCGGGGATTTTTCCTTCCGCAGCATATTTGCAGATCGTAATTTCGTGCAGTTTCAAATACTTTGCCAATTCCTTGGTTGTCATGATTTGTGGCATGATCAGCTCCTTTTATTGTATTTTGAAATTTTTCGATGCGTTCATTAACATGAAACGTTAATTGTTCATAATATTAACGTCTAAAGGTCTTAAAGTCAATATATAATTTGTTATAGTAATAAAAAGAATGTAAACTGTCAATATTTCGCTATTATTGCTCTTTCCGTAGCTCTATTTCATCCGCCCATATTGATGGGTTTGCAAAAAGCTGATTTATACCCCGAGCGGCAGACTGTGAGGAACGAAGAGGAACCGAACCTGACAATC
>CAYUCJ010000204.1:0-6363 GCA_964443285.1 uncultured Desulfobacteraceae bacterium
CTTCTCCTGCTGGTGTCATCATCGAGCGACGGCCCGATAACTGCCATATCCGGTACCATGGCCTCCAGTTCCTCCATGGAGGCACCCGGGGCGGCACTGCATCTGAAAGCAAATCCCAACTGGCTCATCTGCTCCTCCAATTGGGAAAGAATGTCGGGGTTCGACTCTATGAAAAGGATATTCTTTCTGATCTCCATAGCAAAACTTCCCCCCTTTTCTATTTTCACAATACTTCTGAAAGGGTCCGGCTCAGTTTGTTCATGCCGCATGGCTTGGTGAGATAGCCCCTGATCATGTGTTTTACGTCCTCACCGATTCCATTGGGCCCTGAGGATTCGTATCCCGATACAATAATGATCTTCGCGTCCGGGTCTAACTTCATTATTTCCCTGATACAGGAAATACCATCCATTTCGGGCATGTTCCTATCCATGAGGACCACATCCGGTTGAAATTCCCCGTATTGTTTCAGAGCCTCGACTGCCCTTGAAACTGAAGCCACTGAATAGCCCAGGCTGCGGGTCATGCCCGCCAGGGCATCCAGTGCAGTCAATTCATCATCAACGATGAGGACTTTCTGGCCCTCCCCGGTAACAAGCAGCCTCTCGGGCTCCTTTTGCGCCTGTGGCCCGCCTTCCGCCATGGGAAAACTGAGCTTGAACGTCGTCCCTTTTCCGGGCGAGGAGGACACCGTGATCTTGCCTCCGTGTTCCTCCACAATCCCGTGCACTGTAGAGAGCCCCAGGCCTGTTCCTTTTCCCACATCCTTTCCCGTAAAAAACGGGTCAAAGGCCTGATCCAGGGTCTTTTTGTCCATGCCGTAACCCGTGTCCGAAACCACCACCAGGATTTGGTCCACTTTCCTGTTTGCCTTCACCAGCAACCTTCCTCCCCCGGGCATAGCGTCTCTGGCGTTTGTGAAAAGGTTCATGAAAACCTGGCTCAAAAGGGAATGGTTTCCTCTAACAAACAAGTCTTTCTCGAGATCCAAGGAAACCTGGATTTTTTTGTCAAACAGTCGCTCCACAATCCGGAACGTTTCTTGAAGAGCGTCTGAAAGATCTAAAACGACTGGGTTGAAATCAACACCAACCCTGGAAAAATGGAGCAGGCCGTTCACGAGGTCAACGCCTCTGTCTATGGAATTATTAATGTTCTTTGCGATGCCGTCCACCTCTTCGAACTGGGTGTTGATCATTTCCAGATACTCGACATTCCCCAGGATAGCCTGGAGGATGTTTCGAAAATTGTGGGCCACACCCCCGGCGAGCCGGCCCACGGATTCGAGCTTCTGGGCGTTGAGAAATCTTTTCTGCAAGGCTTGCTGCTGTTGTTCAGTCTGCTTTTGAGCGGTCAAATCGTTGAAAAGGGTAACGATTTCTCCTGAGGGAAGTTTGTACACGTCGTAGTCCCGCCAAACCGGGACTTCCCGTTCTTCGTGAAAGAGAGGGCCGATGTGTTCGCTCACCCCTGACTTCCACACCCTCTTGATGACACTCAAAATCCCCGATGATTCATATTCGGGAAACACCTCCCAGGCCTTCCTCCCAAGTGCATCCTGCAGGTTGATATCCTCAAGCTCCCTGGCGAAGTGGTTCAGTTCCACAACCACGAAACCCTGTTCCTCTTCTTCCACCTCAAAAACAGCAACACCGCTTTTCATATTGTCAAAAATAGCCCTGAATCTTGCTTCACTTTTTCTGAGTCTTTTGTCTGTCTGGCGCAGGGTTCGGGTACGGTTTTTCACGAGTTTTTCCAGATTCGTATAGAGCAGAGCGTTTTCTATGGCGATCGCGGCAGGGGTGCCTAAACCCATGAGCAAATAGAGATCCTCTTTCCTGAATCCATGGGGAATGCTCAGAGAATCGACGTAGATTACCCCTCGAACCTTGCTTCGGCTGATGAGCGGAACGCACATGACCGATCTGATTTTCAGGGCCTTCATGCTGTCCGACAAGTCCACATCGTCTTCCCTGCTGGTATCCGACATGGAAACGGGCTTTCCGTCCCGTATCACCCGGTTGACGATGGTCCTGCTGTAATCGATGGTCACATCCGCGTCTTGGGTCCTTGATCGCGCAATAATCTCTGAAAGGTTTCCCGTTGATTCTTCGTAGAGGAGAATGGCACCTCGATCTATTCGACCTAGGTACTCGAAAAGATATTCCATGACCTTTTCCAGCACCTCATTGATGTCAAAAGATTCCATGAGGACGTTGGAAATCTTGTACATAAGCTGAAGGTTCTTGGGGTTGGTCATGGGCCTGTCCTTGTAGAAGACGACCCTCTCCTTCCCAGCCTGCCGCGCAGGAAACCTGACGGCGTGGTGGACCAGTGTACCTCCGACGGAGAACTCCCTGTCAAGCACCATAAGGGTGTTTCCAATGGAAATGGGGCTGCCTTCCAATACCTCAAACGGTTTCCCGGGTTCGATCATCTCGCCGTTTATGAAGGTCCCGTTGGTGCTCTTCAAATCCTCAATAAAAACTCTGTCATCCCTATGTTCAATTTTCAGATGCGTCTGGGAAATAGAAGGATCCTCTACCTGGATATGGTTCTCCGAGCTCCTTCCCAGGTAAAACGTTCCCTTCTTGAGATCGAAACTCTTTCCTTTGCCGGGACCTTCTATGACGTAGAGCTTGGGCATGGCATCTCACCTCAGGTTTAGGGGGTTCTGACCAGCAGCCTGGCGATGTGGTCCTTCAGCACGGCCATTCGCACGGGTTTGGACAGGACCACGTCAGCCTTTTTTTCCAGGGCCACAGCCTCGGGTTCTTTTCCATAACCGGTTATGGCTATCACCGGTATACCCGGGTGTTTCGTTTTCAAGGCCGTCACCACCCCCACGCCGCTCACATAGGGCATAACGATATCCGTTATGACGAGGTGGTAGCCCCCGGCTTCCACCATTTTGAGGCCTTCCATGCCGTCACCGGCGCTGATCACCTCGTAACCGAGGTATTCCAGGTGCTTGATGATCATGGACAGGACGTCCACATCGTCCTCTATCACGAGAATTGTCTCTTTGGTCTCTTTGGTCATCGGTTCGACAGCCTCTGTTTCTTAGGGTTCATCTTATTCTCGGATCTTCACTTCGAACTCTCAACAAATGCCAGGTCCTGGTTCTGCGTATTCTTTGTGCCGATGGCAAGAACCCGTATCCCACCTTTGGTGTTCTTCTGGAAATAGAGTCTGCCCGAGTAAGCGAAATTAACCTCAAGGACATTCATCTTGCCGCCCCTTCCAAATACCTTGCGCTTGATTGAAATCAGGCTGTCGTCTTCGTTCAGTTGATGGATCACTTCCTCGGCTTTCAGCTTAAATTCCTCGGTGAGATCAGAAAAACCGGTCACAGCCCGATCGGAAAAGTCAAGGTTCTTGTAAAGCAGCCTGAAACGTTTTGCCAGGTTATCATATTTTCCCTTCTTTTTCTTCCGTTCCCCCCCTTTTTCCGTCAACCGTTGAAGTTTTTTCCTCAGCTCCTCCAACTCCTTTTCCAGTGCCTCTTTGTGGCCTCTCTGGTCTTCAAGGCCTTCCTCCTGTTCCTCCATTTCTTCAAGGAGACCATCGACGTCTTTCGCCAACTCCTGCTTATCCTGCTTAAGTCTCTCTATTCTCGAAAGGTATGCCCTTTCCTTGACAACCACCTCTTCCAGTTGTTTTCTGCTGTGTCTCAGCTGGGTGCCGAGTCTTGCTATTTCCATCCGGTGCTCATCTTCCCTTTGCTCACTTTCGGCCATCCCTCTTTTCGTCACCACGCGGAGAATCAGACCGGAAAGACCCAGATAGAAGATCAGTAGGCCACTGGAAAGCCAGCTGTTATACCTGATCTTCACTGTGGCCTCCGTAGAAAAGCCCTCATTCAGGATCCTGTAGTTCTCTGCCGCAACCTCCACATAGTTCAGACCCGTTGGCTCCTGATCCTTTTGTTCCTTTACGCCCGTTCCGTAGACCGGGGGATAGAGAATCCGTCCGTCACTGGTTTTGACCAGGATATTACTTCTGATGCCGATTTTTGATCTAATGCTCCGGTTCAAATACCTGCTGATATTTCGGTTGATTTCTTCCCTGACCGTATAGCGGCCCTCATAGAGAGCCTCGGGGTGTTCAATCAGAATTTCTTTCAAAGTGGCGTTTTCCAGCCGCTGTAGATAGCTCTCCAGAGATTGAACGCTCAGAACGTAGCAGACGGGTGGCAACACCAGGCACAGGATGAGAATCTTGTATGGGATGATTTTCATGATTCATGAGTTGATGGAATTGCAGAAAACCCGGTACCTTACCTGAGTATCAGGATGTACCGCCCCCTTTTTCTATTTTCTTAATGGTCAACCTCGCTTCCTCCGATCCATCAAAATTTTGTGAGAGTTTCAATGCCTTTTCAAGGCTTTTTTTCGCTTGTTCAAACTGCGAATTCTTAAAAAAAGCCATGCCAAGGTGGTAGTGGATCACGGGATTTCCGGAATCAGCGGCCAGGCTGTCCTGAAGCTCCGAGACCGCGTTTAAGTAACTTCCTTTCAGGTAATAGATCCACCCCAGGGTATCCATGACGGCGGCGTTCTTGGGCATTTGCTCCTTTGCGGTCTGGGCCAAGCCCAGGGCCTCGTCAATATTGCCGCCCTTCGTGGCAAGATTCCATGCGAGGTTGTTGGCCGCTGGGGCAAAATCCTTTTTAATCTCCAGGGCATTCCTGTAATGGGCGTCGGCCTCTTCAGTCTTGCCCTGCTGATCGTAGATGGCACCAAGCGCCATATAGGCCGGGAAAAATTTCGCATTTTTCTTCAGAATATTCTCATACTCCTCGATGGCGTCATTCACCCTGTGACTGCTTTGATAGATGCGGGCCAGGGATACATAAGGCCCCAAGAGATTCGGATCCATATCAACGGCTTTTCTGAAATGTTTTTCCGCCTCACTCACGTCTCTTTTCGCCAGGTAAACTCTCCCCATAAGAGACTCGACAAGGGCCTGGCCGGGGGGATAATTACCCATCTTCTCTTCTTGAATCCTGCAGATTTTCAGGGCCTCATCGAACTTTTTCCTGCCCAATTGGATTCCAACAAGAAGGGACAGGGCATTGACCTGCTTCGGATTGATCTGAAGCGCCTTTTCCAGTTTTTCCAGGGCCTTTTCAGGTCGACTGGTCAATTGGTAGAGGAGGCCCAAGCGGACATACGCGGGCGCATATTCAGGGTTCGACTCGATTACCCCTTTGAAGGTCGCCTCAGCAGCCTTTGGTTTTTTGTCAAGAATCTCCAGGCTTCCCTTCAACATCAGCCCTTTCACATGGTGAGGCGACACCTTGAGGATGGCTTCGATCTGTTCGCGGGCCAGACTCCTGTCCTTCTCTTTGAGATATCCCGCCGCAAGGATGAGCCTTGCCTCCACGAACCTTGGGTTCAGTTCAACCGACTTGACCAGGTCTTTTTGAGCTAAGGGGCGTTTCCCTTGAGCAAGCAGGGTCAGAGCCTTGAAATAGTGGGCCGACGCATTTTGGGGCCATTCCCGTACGACGAGGTCGAACCGCTCCAGAGCACCAGGAAAATCTTTCTTGAGCAGAAGCAGACGTCCCTTTAGAAAATTACCAGCCACATACCCCTTGTCTTTTTCCAGGATTCCGTCAACAACGGCCCCGGCCTTGTCCATTTTTCCGAAATCGAAATGGAGTTGGGCTATGGCCATCTGGATATCATTATCGTCCTTCTTGATGGATGCCGCCTTTTCAAACGCCTCCTTTGCCCTCTCGTAATCCTTTCGCCGGGCATAGAAGGCGCCGAGATTCATCAATGGCGAAACGGCATCCACAGGGGCCAGCCTCGCAGCCTCCTGAAAAGTTATTTCGGCCTCTTTCCATTTCTTGGTCCGTTCATAGAATCGTGCAAGAAGGGGGAGGTCTCTGTACCGGGTCTCAGAGAAACTCAACATTTTCTGGAGCTCTGCCTCTGCTTTGGTCCACTTGCCTTCCAAAGAATAAACATTGGCCAGTTCCACATAGGTGACCTTTGATTTCGGCTCGAGCGATATGGCCTTTTTGTACGCCTCTTTGGATTGCACGAGGTTTCTTTTCAGGAGGTAAAGGCGGCCCAGGGAGAGATAGGTCTTGAAGTGGGCGGAATCAATTGTGGTGATTTTTCTCAGGGTCTTTATGGCAGAATCGATATCTCTCTCCTGTACCATGACCCCGGCAAGAAGAGACAGGGCCTCGATGTCGTCCTTTGATTTTTTCAGGATGAGTTCCGCTTTTTTCCTGGCCTCATCGGTCTTTCTTGCCAGGAGAAATATCTGACCCAATTTGAGCTGTGCCTTGAGGTTTTCCGGATTTGAAGATACGGCACGGGAAAAGGCTTGGAATGCCTCCCTTCC
>CAYUCJ010000205.1:0-6309 GCA_964443285.1 uncultured Desulfobacteraceae bacterium
TGGGCCTCTTCAAGGAACTTGGCCACGCCGCAGTAGGTCAGGTTGGGATAATCGATCATCTCTTCTCTCTTAAAACCCATGAGATCCATAGACATCTCGCAAATAAAAATCCGCACACCCAACTCCCCGGCCATTTCAATCAACTGCTCCGGAGACGCGACGTTCTTCTTCTTCATGAGGGATTTCATCATCATGGTGCCCATTCCCCCCATATTCATCTGGGACAATTTCACGCCGCCAACCCCTTTGGGGAGCATGGTGCCGAACATCTTGCCCATCATATCCTTCCCACCGGCGCTCTTTCCCTTGTCACGAAGAACGGGCGTTCCCCAGAACGTAAAAAACATCACCACGTCCATCCCCATGGCAGTCGCCCCCGTAGCGATGATAAAGGCTGCCAGGACCTTGTCCAGGTCTCCGCTGAAGACGATCATGGAAAGCTTGTCCTCCGCCACATTTTTGGATAGTGATTCGAGCTGTGCCTTGAGTTCCAGAACCTGCTTCTGGATCCCATCAAGACCCTGAGGCTCGCCCTGAGTTTCTACGTCCGCTTTCTCTAATGCATTTCCCATCTTTGTAACCTCCTTGCCCGTAACAGGCTTTTCATTAACACTATGAACTATTTGTCAAAAAAAGGACCAAACCTTTTCGGCGGTCACACCAACCTTTCCTTGACGGCCTCCATGGCTGAACGAAGGGTCTCCAGGTAAGAGAGCATCCGTTTCCGTTGGTCGTCGTCCATCTGAATCAGGATCTCCCGGTGAATCTCCCTATGAAATGCCTCTATTCGCCCGGATATCTGCTCTCCGTCGGGTGAGACGCTGATGAGCTTGACCCGTGCGTCTTTCGGGTCGCTGATCCTTTCGAGGAACCCCTTTCTTAACAGCCCGTCCACAAGTTTCGTTACCCGACTCTTTGCCACATCGAGCTTTTGAGCGATACCCTTGACCGTCAGGTACCTCTCCCCATTGAAGAGCATGAGGCACTTCAGCTCAGCGTAGGGGAGACCGAACCGTTTGGTTTCATAAAGCTTTCGGTCTTCGCAGCATCCAATCATCTCGGCGATCAGGTCCTTGAGCCGCAGCGTCTGATATTCCAGGAGGTCTTCATTGATTCCGGTTGCCATTTTATTCATAGTGTGAACATAATAATGATTTCAATACCTGCTGTCAAGACCTTTCTTGTCAAAAAAGTGGCAATACTTTTCAACCTATTGACATCACGTAAAATAACAGGGTCTGAGTTTGAAAAAGTTGAACATGGATTACGTCATGGTGTTAATGACAGACGGCTATTGCCTTGTGTTGGTCGGATCTTTGTGATTCACGCAACAATCAGGTCTGTGCTCAGGTATCGCTCCCCTGTGTCGGGCAGAAGGACGACGATCTCTTTTCCCTCATTTTCCGGCCTGCAAGCTACCTCAAGCGCCGCCCAGGCCGCCGCACCCGACGAGATGCCGCAGAGGATTCCTTCCTCTTTTCCCAATCGCCTCGCCGTTTCAAAGGCGTCCTCATTGGAGACGGTCACAATCTCGTCGATGATAGCCACATTGAGGACCTCCGGGATGAATCCCGCACCGATCCCCTGGATCTTGTGGGGTCCGGGCTTCCCTCCCGAGAGCACGGGAGAGTCGGCCGGTTCCACGGCAACGGCCCGGAAGGATGGCTTTCTCGCCTTGATGACCTCGGCCACACCGGTGATGGTCCCGCCGGTTCCGACGCCTGAAACAAAACTATCCACCTTGCCGGAGGTATCCTGCCAGATCTCCTCGGCGGTTGTCTTCCTGTGGATTTCAGGGTTGGCCGGGTTGGTAAACTGGTTGGGCATATGGGCCCCCGGTGTCTCTTTCAGGATCTCTTCCGCCCGCGCGATGGCGCCCTTCATGCCCTCCCCGCCCGGCGTCAGAATGAGTTCAGCCCCCAGATGCTTCAGGAGTTTTCTTCTCTCGATGCTCATGGTCTCGGGCATGGTCAGGATGAGCCGGTATCCCCAGGCCGCACAGACCATGGCCAGGGCGATGCCGGTGTTGCCGCTGGTGGGTTCCACCACCGTTCCCCCCTTCCGAAGGACCCCCTGGGCTTCCGCCGCCCGAATCATGGAAATCCCTATGCGCTCCTTTACGCATCCCAGGGGGTTTTGCGATTCCAGTTTTGCCCACACGATTGACCCGAATCCTTCGGTCACATGGTTCAGCTTGACAAGTGGTGTCCTTCCCACAATTCCTGTCACATCCGAAAAGGTCCTTTCCATATTTCCTCTCCTCTCTTTCAATCCGGGATTGTTTTCCCGCCATTCTCTTTATAGACCAACTCAGGTCGGTTGAGCAGAACTTTTGTATCCGGGGGAACGCTCTCCGTGATCCAGATATTGCCCCCGATAATGGATCTTGCCCCGATAACCGTGTCGCCACCCAGTACCGTAGTGTTGGAGTAGATGATCACATCGTCTTCAATGGTGGGATGCCGCTTCTTGTTCTTGTAAAGGGGCCCCGCATCTCTTGGCAGGGAAAGGGCCCCCAGGGTCACCCCCTGGTAAATCCGCACCCGGTCGCCTATCTCGGTGGTTTCTCCAACCACAACTCCTGTTCCATGGTCAATACAGAGGCTGTTTCCGATGCCGGCGCCCGGATGGATATCGATTCCCGTCCGGCCGTGCGCATATTCCGTCATGATGCGCGGCAAAAGGGGGACATCCTCCAACCAAAGCATGTGTGCGAGGCGATAGACGGTAATGGCGAAGATGCCCGGATAGCTGAAAATGATCTCGTCATGGCTCTTGGCCGCAGGGTCACCATCCAGGGTGGCCTGAATATCGGCGGTCAGGAGGGCCTTCACGCCCGGCAACCCCTGGACGAATCTCAAAGCAGTTTCATAACCCCTTTTCAGCAGACCGGCCTCAGTTTGATCGCAGTCCGTGTCAGCGTGCCGGATGGACATGATGATCTGCCCTGACAGGTCTTCGAAAAGAGCGGTTGTCTCCTGCCCCAGGTAATATCCTATGCTTACGGGATCAAGTCCGGTCTGGACGAAATAGCCGGGAAAAAGGATGTTTCGCGCCCGGTGAATGATCCGCACGACCGATTCATGGGAAGGCATGGAAATCGGCTCCCCCTGATCTCCATGGCGGCCCGTTTTCCACGAGTTCACCAGACTCTCTATGACAACCGGGAGTTTCCGGTAATACTCGCCTGGAGTCTTAATATCCTCCCGATCCTTTTCTTCTTTCACTGACAGGTTGTTCATGGGTTATTGTTCCTTCCCTATAAGAAAAATCCCGTAAGCGGCCCGCAAATTGGGCAGGAACCTCACGACGTGCCCCACGTTATTGTTGAAGTCGCTGTTTATGGCCGCCATCTTCAGGATCTGAAATCCCACATCTCTTGAAAATTTCATGAAATCCCTCAGGGTGATGACCCGGATATTGGGTGTGTCGTACCACTCGAAAGGGAGCTGTTCGGTTACCGGTGCATAACCGGATGACAGCAACTGGAGCCTGACGCGCCAGTAACTGAAATTGGGGAAGCTGACGATCCCTTTCATCCCCACGCGCAGGAGGGAGCGAATCAGGTCATCCGGCGCGTAGACCTGCTGCAGGGTCCGGCTGAGGATCACGTAGTCGAAGCTCTGATCAGGGTAATCCTGAATTTCCGCGTTAATGTCACCCTGGAGCACGGAGAGTCCCCTTTCGATGCAATGGGCGACTTTGGATTCATCTTTTTCAATTCCCGTCGCCGAAACGGACCTCCTCTCCTGAAGGTAGGTGAGGAGGTCGCCCTCGCCGCATCCCAGGTCAAGGACCTTAGATCCGGGTCGAATCCACGAGGCGATCAGCCGGAGATCAAAGCGCATGGCTTTCTCCTGTTCTCTCCCTTTCCACCCGTCCCAGAAAGCCCCTGATGAGCGCGCTCAGCCGTTCATTGGGGAGGAGGAAAGCGTCGTGGCCCCATTCCGCATCAATCTCGCAGAAACTCACATCGAGCCCGCTCTTCTTCATGGCCTGGACCATGGCACGGGACTGGTACGTCGGATAGAGCCAGTCCGAGGTGAAAGAGACCACCAGGAACCTGGCAAGGGCTTTTGAAAAGGCCTCCACTGCCGATCCGTCCCCGTGAAGGCTCGACAGGTCGTAATAGTCAGCTGCCTTGGTGATGTAGAGAAAGGCGTTGGCGTCAAACCGTTCCACAAACTTGATGCCCTGGTGTCGGAGGTAGCTTTCCACCTGGAAATCCGCATCGAAATTAAATGAGAAATACTCCTTCCCCTGCAACCGCCTGCCGAACTTGTGCCTCAGGGCTTCATCGGAAAGGTAGGTAATATGGCCGATCATCCGGGCCACGGCCAATCCCGTATCGGGCCGCGGCCCTTCGTAGTAGTTTCCCCCATTCCAGTTGGGATCGGCCATGATGGCCTGTCTCGCCACCTCGTTGAAGGCAATGGCCAGCGCGGAATGTCTCGTGGTGGTGGCCAGCGGAATGGCCGAAACCACCCTGTCCGGATACCTCATGCACCACTCCAGAACCTGCATTCCCCCGATGGAACCTCCCACCACCGTAAGGATCTTCTCAATCCCAAGGTGTTCCAGCAGCGCCTTTTGGGCCTTCACCATGTCCCCGATGGTCACCAGGGGGAAATTGAGCCCGTAAGGACTGTTTGTTGCGGGGTCGATGGAACATGGGCCTGTGGAACCCATACAGCTTCCAAGAATATTCGAGCAGATCACGAAATACCTGTCCGTGTCGATCCCCTTGCCCGGGCCCACCATGACGTCCCACCAGCCCGGTTTGGGGTCGTCGTCCCTGTAATACCCGGCAACGTGGGAATCCCCGGACAGGGCGTGGCAAACCAGGACGGCGTTGCTCTTTTCCCGGTTCAGGGTCCCATAGGTCTCGTAGGCGAGTGTGAGGGGTCCCAGTCTGCCGCTACTTTCCAGACACATCTCATGGGGAGGATCTGCGAATCTGAAAAACTGTTTTTCCACCAGGCCCACGGAATTCCCGGTTTTATCATGTTTTATATATTCACTCATGCTTGTCCGTTGGCCCGTTGAGCCCGTTATCCGGTTCGCCCGTTGTTGAGCCCCTGGGCCGGGGTTCATATCAATGGGTTTTCTTCAAGGCCTGATCCAGGTCCGCCATAATGTCTTCCACATCTTCAATCCCAACCGACAGCCGGATGAGATCGGGCGTAATGTTCCCTTCCAGCTGCTGTTTCTCCGTGAGTTGGGAGTGGGTGGTACTGGCAGGATGGATGGCCAGAGTCTTTGCGTCCCCCACATTGGCCAGGTGAGAGATCAAGGTCAAGTGGTTGATGAATGCTTCTCCGGATGGCCTGCCACCTTTAATGCCGAAGACCACCATGCCGCCGAAACCGTTCTTGAATTGTCTGGAAGCCTTCTCGTGGGCCGGGTCGCTTTTCAGCCCGGGGTATCGGATCCATCTTACCAGAGGGTGATCGCCCAGGAATTGAGCCACCTTCATGGCATTGTCGCAATGCCTCTGCATTCTCAGGGAAAGGGTCTCGATTCCCTGGAGGAACATCCAGGCGTTGTCCGGGCTGATGCAGGCCCCAAGGTTTCGCAAGGGCACGAGTCTCATCCTCAGGATAAAGGCCAGGGGGTTCAGGTCCCCCAGGTCGTGAGCGTACCGCAGGTCATGATAAGAGGAATCAGGTTTGTTGTACAGGCGAAACTTCTCGTCGGTCCAGTCAAATCGGCCGCTGTCAACCACGATGCCGCCGATTCCGGTTCCGTGGCCCCCGAGCCATTTTGTCAGGGAATGGACAGCGATATCCGCGCCATGTTCAATGGGCCTGAAAAGATACGGGGTCGTAAAAGTGGAATCCACCACCAGGGGGAGATGATGTTTTTCAGCGATCTTTGAAATTTCGTCTATGTCGGCCACATCCAGAACCGGGTTCCCGATGGCTTCCACATAGAGCATCCTGGTCTTGTCGGTGATCTCTTTTTCAAAGTTGGCCGGATCAAGGGGATTGACGAATCTCGTCACAATCCCCATTTCGGGCAGGATGCTGTCGAACATGGTATAGGTGCCGCCGTAGAGATT
The DNA here is from genome assembly GCA_964443285.1 of uncultured Desulfobacteraceae bacterium. Lineage (GTDB taxonomy): Bacteria > Desulfobacterota > DSM-4660 > Desulfatiglandales > Desulfatiglandaceae > CAYUCJ01. The sequence goes on from CAYUCJ010000205.1 coordinate 6,062, forward strand.
ATTGGCCGATACCACCTCATCACCCATCCCGCATATATTGATCACCGTATAGAAGATGGCGGCGGTCCCCGAAGCAAGCGCCAGTGCCGCAGCGCCATTCTCCAGGGCTGCCATCCGCTGTTCAAGCACATCATGGGTGGGGTTCATCAAACGTGTGTAAATATTTCCCAGTTCCTTCAGTGCAAAAAGATCCGCTGCATGTTTTGTATCCTTGAAAAGGTATGAACTGGTCCTGTGAATAGGGACAG
>CAYUCJ010000206.1:0-6249 GCA_964443285.1 uncultured Desulfobacteraceae bacterium
GTATATGGCCTGCGGCCCTGGAGCAGGGGAAGATAGCCGGGGCAAACATGGCAGGAGAGGACCTCCGTTATGAAGGGACCACCATGGCCAACAGCCTCAAGGTGGTGGGCATCGACCTGGCATCCGCCGGCAATATCGATGCCGATGGAGAATTCGAATCGAAGACAGTTCAGGATGAAATGATTTACAAGAAGATGGTGATTGAGGCGAACAAAGTCATCGGCTGCATTATGCTGGGGGACACCAAAGGTTTCAACAGGGTCACCAGGGTCATGGCTGAGGGTCAGGACGCGTCATCGCTATCCGATCTCTTTCCAGGCGTTTGATGGGGCGAGGAAGACACACATGAAATTGAAGTCGCTGTTTTCACCGGTGAAGAATATGACCGCCGACGAGGTGGGCACCTACATGGAAAAACACCGGGAAGGGTCCTACACTCTGCTGGACGTGAGGCAGGAGAGCGAATATGCGAAGGCTCGGATTCCCGGAGCCAAACTGATTTCCCTGCCAGAGCTCACGGATCGGCTTGGTGAACTGGACCCACGGAAACCCGTCATCGCTTACTGAGCAATGGGTGGGCGCAGCCGTGCCGCTGCGCAGATATTGGAAGGTGAGGGTTTCAAGGAGGTCTACAACCTGAAGGGGGGGATCAGCGCCTGGGAAGGGTACGAGGCGGCGGGACCTCCGGAAATGGGTTTGGAACTCCTGGAGACCATTGAGACCCCCGTGGATATCCTCCTTTTCGCTTACGGCATGGAGGAGAGCCTGGGAGGTTTCTACAAAGAAGCGGCCGGAAAAACGGCTAATCCGGACGCGGGACAGTTGCTCACGAAATTGGCCGGTGTCGAGGAAAAACACAAGCATCAGCTCTTCAGCCTCTATAAGGATATTGTCGGAGGGGAAGAGGATCGGAGCAACTTCGAATCCCATGTTGCCCCCGGTGTGCTGGAAGGGGGGCTCAGCTCAGAGCAGTTCGTGAAAAGGATTATGGGAGCTGAAAGTTCTTTAGCCGATGTCTTTTCAGTCGCCATGATGTTTGAGGCCCAGGCCATGGACCTCTACATGCGATATTCACAAGCGCTTGAACAGGAAGATGCCAGGTCCCTTTTTCATGACCTGGCGGAACAGGAAAAGGCCCACCTGAAGCTCCTGGGCATCATGAAGGACAAAGAGATGGTGTAGCCAATGCGCCCATCCTGGGCCGGTGAGACGGTAAAGCCCCTTCGTGTTACAAAAGCCCTATTCAAAGAAAACCTTCATAGAACTCATCCGGGAGAACCATCGCATGTCCGTTGCCGGCCGAAATAAAGGGGCGCTACCCTCCAGCCAAGCATCCATCCAGGATTTCCGAAATCACGTGTCATCCGGAAAAGCCGCCTTCTTCGAGCAGTACGGCATGCCATTTGTCATGGGGGGGCGTGACGGATGTTATCTTGGTGATCTGGACGGCCGGAAACGGCTCTTCAATCTTCACTGCAACGGCGGAGTTTTCAACCTGGGGCACCGGAACCCGCAACTGATCGATGTGCTGATGAAAGGCTTTGAGGAACTGGATATCGGTAACGGCCACCTCATGAGCAAGGCTCGGGCGGACCTTGCAAGAGTGATTGCAGGCCTGATGCCGGAGGACCTGGACTACACGGTTTTCGGAGTCGGCGGGGGGGAGGCGGTGGATCTTGCCCTAAAGGTCGCGCGAGCCTACACGGGAAGGGAAAAAATCATCTCTGCGAAAGGGGGTTACCACGGGCACACGGGCCTGGCCATGGCCGCCGGTGATGAGAAATACCGGGCCCCCTTCGGGACGCCGGTCCCAGGTTTTTTGCAGGTGCCTTTCGGAAACGTGGACGCCCTGGGAAAGGAATTGGATGGTTCAACGGCGGCCGTCATCCTGGAGCCGGTTCCCGCCACGCTGGGCATGGCCGTCCCCCCGGAAGGATATCTCGGGGCGGTCCGTGAGCTGTGTACCGATCGAGGGGCTCTTTTTATCGTAGACGAGGTGCAGACAGGGCTCGGACGGACCGGGAGGCTCTGGGGTTTTGAACATTTCGGGATTGTCCCGGATATTGTTGTCCTGGGGAAAGGACTTTCGGGAGGCATCTATCCCATCACGGCCACGGTCATTCGTAAGCCACTCGAATCCGTTTTTCACGAGGATCCCTTCATCCATGTCTCCACGTTCGGCGGCGCGGAGGTGGGCTGCCTGGTGGCCAAACGGGTCCTGGAGATTTCTTCCGACCCGGAATTTCTGAACCACGTAAAGAAACTGGCCGGTGCGTTCCACGAATCCATCGCACAACTCCGGAAGAAGCACCCACGATTCCTCCTTGGGCTGCGGCAGCTCGGGCTCATGATGGGCCTGGAGCTCAAGGACGATCTTTCCGGCCCGGTGCTCTCCAAGACCGCTTATGACCATGACCTGCTCATGGTCTACGCCAACAACGACCCATCAATCTGTCAGCTGCTTCCGCCTCTGATCATGGACCTCACCGAGGTGGACCTGGTCATGGAGCGCCTGGACAGGGCGCTTGCGGCCGCGAAACGGCTGCGGCCGGTGCTGAAAATCAAACGGCAGGTGGAAGGGTTTGTGGAAAAATGGAAGCGCTGAAGAACGAACGCGGAGTGGAAAATGGAGATTGATCGGACTCTGGTTGCTGATTTTGAAGGGGCATTGAATCCCCAGGCCCTTGAAGAATCGCCGATCCCGGCCGCGGTTCTTGGATATGGGGAAATTTCCATCATCCTGCAGATCGGGGACAATCCCGACTTAGCCTATAAACGGATGCCCCTCTTTTCCGACCGGAAATCCGCGGAAGTCTATGCAGGGCAATTCCATGAGTATTGCGGACACCTCGGCAGAGCGGGGCTTCATCTCCCGAAACACGAGACCTTGATCGTGGAGGTGCCGGGGCGACCCGTTGTCCTGTACATTGTACAGGAGAGGCTTTCCGGGGAGCGTTTCGCCCACCGGCTCATCCACGCACTCGAACCGGGCAAGGCGACGGCAATGCTCGAACGGATCATCTTGGAAATAGAAAAGGTGTGGAACCTGAACGGGTCCTCCCATCCAACCCTGCAACTGGCCATAGACGCCCAGGTGTCCAACTGGGTTGTCCTGGAAGACGAGGAGATTCTGTACATAGACACCAGTACTCCCCTCTACCGCAAGGAGGGCGTAGAGCAGATGGATCCGGAGCTTTTTCTTCAGAGTGCCCCGGTCTTTCTCCGATGGCTCATCAGGTGGCTGTTTCTGAAAGATGTCATGAACCGCTACTATGATCCGCGCCTCGTCTACATGGATCTGGCAGCCAATCTCTTCAAGGAGCAGTGTCGCGATCTGATTCCCGGCGCCATCAGCAGCATCAACCGGCACCTTCCCAAGGGTCATGACCCGCTGAGTCGCAAAGAGGTGGAAAAATATTACAGGGAGGACAAGCTCATCTGGACCCTTTTCCTGGCCTTTCGGCGCATGGATCGATGGATGACCACGAGATTCTTCCGGAAACGGTATGAATTTCTCCTCCCCGGCAGAATAGAGCGGTGAACCAGGGGTGATCGCTCCGCTCCCGGGCTTAGGAAAACCCGGAACTCCGAATCCCGATCCTTATTTTACGAGATCCCCAAGTGCGTTTTCTACGGCGGGGAACTGGAAACGAAACCCGGCATCCAGCAGTTTTCTCGGGAGGACCCGCTGTCCTTTCAGCAGGACCGTGCCGAATTCCCCTTTGATCATCTTGAGGACAAAACCGGGAACCGCCGGAAGGAACGTCGGCCTCCCCAGGGCTTTTCCGAGGGCCTTTGTAAAGGCCCTGTTGGTGACCGGTTCCGGAGATGTGAAATTGACTGGACCTGAAAGGTTTTTGTGATCCAGCAGGAAGAGAAAGCTATTCACCAGGTCCTGTTCGTGGATCCACGAGAACCACTGGTTTCCGCTCCCCAGGGGGCTTCCCAGTCCCTTTTGAAAAAGGGGAACCATCTGGCTCAAGGCCCCGCCCCCTAGTCCCATAACGATCCCGAACCTGCAAAGGATGACCCTCACGCCGAATTTTTCCGCCCTGAGCGCTTCCGCTTCCCAGTCTCGGGCAAGCAAAGCGAGAAAGTCTTTCCCTGAGGGACTCGCCTCGTCCAGGAATTCATCGCCGTGGAAGCCGTAATACCCGACGGCAGAGGTGGAGAGCAGGAAGGTATCCTTTCCCTTCCGAGCCTCAAGGGCGCTAACCAGGTTCCGGGTGGTCAGAAGCCGGCTGTCACGGATCACCTGTTTCGCCTCTCCGGTCCAGCTCCTGAAGATGGATGCACCGGCCAGGTTGATAAAGGTGTCATGCCCGGCTGCCTGTTCCTGCCAGGGACCTTCCCTCGTGGGGTTGGCCTCGAGGAAGCATACGCCTCGCTGAGGCTTTCGCTTTTTCGAGAGCTTCCTCGTCAGGACGGTCACCTCCTCACCCCGTCCCACCAGATGCCGGATGATGCTCGTTCCGACAAAACCGGAACCTCCGGTTATGAGTACCCGCATGATGACCTCCCCTCTTCTGCATTTCACAAATCCCGTTCCCATCAATGATATCAGAAAACCCGTCGAAATATTGAAAAATGAAAATTATCCATCCGGTTTCAAAATTATTATTGCGCAAAGTCCAATTTGCAACTATGTAGTTGCTCAAGAAAATGGGTATCGAAAACTGGACTCCCGATTCCGTGGGAATCCAGGACCCCACTGCCAACGCGTTTGCTCTATTAATTAGACAGGGCTCGCAATTTTTTCATGATGGCTGAAAATATCAGGCCTTGTGGTTAAGCGCTACTTTGCGGGCCGAATCCAACTTCTTCTTCCGAGGTTCTTGGTGCACTTTTGGATCGCTTAATCGGGGTATTTCTGGTCGCGCTATCGGCTGTATGCTTCGGCGTCAATCCTATCTTCGCACGGATGGCCTTTGATTCCGGCGCAAATCCTGAAACATTTCTTTTCGTTCGCTTTGCGATTGCTTCGGCAATAATGGTGGCAATATTAGCGGCAAAGCATTTGAAATATCCCAAAGGGCGCCTTCTTGTTACATTGGTTCTAATGGGGACTGTGGGTATAGTGGGCTCCACGTTTTGCTACTATACTGCCTTGACTCTGGCTCCGGTGAGCCTGGTAGTCGTTATCACGTATATGTATCCCGCATTGGTTTCGGTGTTTTCGGCTGTTTTTCTCAAAGAGCGCATGACGAAGTACAAGATCACGGGGCTTATTCTGACGCTCCTGGGGATCGCACTCACTGCTGTACCTTTCAGAAGCGGAGAGTTTGCGGGCATTGTTTTGTCGATTCTCACCGCCATCATTTACGCGTTCTATTTGATACTCGGGAGTGCTTCTATCCATAAAGCGGGCGCATTACCCGCTTCAACCGTCATTATTGTTTCCTCAACGCCTGCTTACGGGGTGCTGGTGGCAATACAGGGAGCCCAGTGGCCAACAGGAGTGATGGGCTGGGAAGCAACTGTGGCAAGTGCGTTGATTTCAACTGTTCTCGGACTCGTGTGCCTTTTTGCCGGTCTTAAGCGAATTGATACGGCCAATGCTGCAACGATTTCCACCTTTGAGGTGGTGGTTTCAATCACATTGGCGGTAATCATCCTGAAAGAGGCGGTAACCTGGCCCAAGACCCTTGGAGCCGCCCTGATTATTTTTGTCGTTGTCTTTTTGGCAAGGAGTGAATACAGGGCTGCACGAATCGATTGGGTCAGAAGGGAACTATGAAGTAGTCGGTCGTGACTGGTCGAACCACCCCGGTTGGAGTCTTATCCGTCAAACTTCTTTCAGAAATACAAATCCGCCCTTTAAAGAAGACCTGCGAGCCGGGTTAAAGGATCTTGGATCCACCCGGCTCTTTTTGTTCATGGCAGGGTCAGATAACGAGACTCTTGCGGCGGGGAAGTTCATCGTGTCTTCACCAGGCCAGGGTTTCTGTTGGCCCTCGGGTGGTCTGATGGATATTGCCGAATATGCAAAAAAAAGTTATCATTGTTCGAGGCTGGATGAAATTTATGGATGAAGGCATGTTTGAGAAAGCAAGGGCGCTGATACGAGAGGCGCGTACCTGCGTGTTGGCTACGTCCTCCCCAAACCACCCCCACTGTTCCTTGATGGCCTATGCCACCAATGCTTCTTGTGATGAAATCCACATGGTAACCACAAAAAACAGCCGGAAGTATCGGAATATGCTTGAAAACCCGGCGGTCAGCCTCCTGATCGATACAAGAGAAGGGGGA
>CAYUCJ010000207.1:0-6249 GCA_964443285.1 uncultured Desulfobacteraceae bacterium
TCACTTTGGAGATATCCGGATCGAACACGCCGTCGGCCACAATTTCCACGGCTTCGAGGTATTCTTCCACGGTACCGATGCCCGGAACAACGACATTATTCAGGGCGTCCATCCCCCGGCCGGCCGCGCCGGAACGGGAGATCTCCGCCTTTTCCAGTATGGTGACCTCCATTTCCGGGTTCATTTCTTTAGCCCGTATGGCAGCCATGCAGCCCGCGGGGCCACCACCTACGATGAGAAAATCCGTGTACACGGTATTCTGATCAATCATGGAGTTCCTCCAGTGTGTTTACAAATTATCCTGCTTCTAACCCGCTCCCCTTACCCTTTTCCGCCAGTCGTGCAACAGAGGAACAATCACGATAAGGGCCGTCATGATGATAAGGAAAAGGGAAATGGGCCTTTGGAGAAAGATCATGGGGTTTCCCCCCGAAATGCTCAGGGATTCCCGGAGCCGCTCTTCCAGAATATCTCCCAGGACAACGCCCATGACCAGGTTGACGATGGGCCACTCCAGGCGGAGAAGGATGTATCCCAAGGCGCCCATGGCCACAGCCACACCGGCATCGAAAAGCCGTGTATTGACGGCATATATCCCCACCAGGGAAAGAACCATAATCACGGCCGCAAGGAGCGTGTTGGGCAGGCGGACGATCATGGCGAAAGGTCTCAGCCACAGGGCCAGCATGATGAATGCGACCACGTTAATGAGAAACATGCTCAGGTACAGGGTGTTGATGAGGACGGGTTCCTTGACAAGGAGCAGCGGACCGGGATAGATCCCGTTGATGGTAAAAACACCCAGGAGTACGGCGCTCACCGCATCGCCGGGGATCCCCAGCGTCAGGAGGGGAATCATGGCCCCGGCCGGCACGGCGTTGTTGCCCGCCTCGGAGGCCAGACACCCCTCCGGAGTGCCCTTTCCGAAGTCCTCCGGGTGTTTCGAGGTACGTTTGACTGTTTCATAAGACAGAAAGGAGGCCAAAATGGATCCGGTTCCGGGAAGGAGTCCTACGAAGGTACCTATCAAACCGGACTTGAGCAGGCTTTTCCAATAACGAAGGGCCCCAAGGATCTTGCTGAAATCCAGGGTCCGACGGGTCAGGCTCATGGATTCATTTAGGAGGATCTTTCGTTCCACCAGGACCAGGGCCTGGCCGATACCGAAAAGGCCGAGACACACGGGAATGAGATGAAGTCCGTTCTGCATGGCCAGAGTTCCAAAGCAGAAACGGGGAACCAGAGTGGGGCCATCGATTCCCACGGTTGATATCCAAAGACCAAGTCCAAGAAGGAGCAACCCCTGGGCAAGACGATCCCGATAGGCCATGACCACGAGGGTCACGCCGAAAAGACCGGCTCCAAAGTACTCCGGAGGGCCAAAACTGGCTGCAACATGCGCCAGGAGGGGTGCCAGGAACATGAGTACGATCACGCTGATAATGCCGCCGCCGAAGGAACCAACCAGGGCGGCGGAAAGTGCCGTCTGAGCCTGCCCTTTCTGTGTCAATGGAAAGCCATCGAAGCTGGTGATCAGAGACGAAGGCACGCCCGGCGTCCGCATGAGGATAGCCGGAACCGCCCCGCCGAAATAGCCGCCGCAGAAGACCCCAAGCAACAGTGAAAGGGCCACGTCAGGCTGGAGGGCGAAAGTGAACGGCAAAAGAACCACCATTCCCACCATGGGCCCCAGTCCCGGGAGGACCCCCACCACAATGCCCACCAGGGCCCCGAAAGTGAGACCCATCAGATTCCCGAATGTAAAGGCAGCCGATATGGCCTGATGCAGGTGAGCCGGCATGACCTATCTCCCGAAAAACTCATAGAGCAATGGTGGCGGGAAGTAGACATCCAGCAGGTACTTAAAGAGGATGTAGTTGACGCCCGTCAGGATCAAGGGGATGGAAATAAGAACCTTCGGCGATCGGTGTCCAAGGTAATAGAGAGTGATCCCCAGAAAGAGGACAGACGAAACCTCCAGACCCATCAAGGGAATCCCGGCCAGGAAGGCCACCAGCAGGAAGAATACAAGAAGCGTTTTTGCAGGGGGGCCCTCACCATCGATCCGCCAACCGGCACCCTCGGGCGGCTTCAACATCCGCAAGGCGGAAGGGATAGAGGCCAGGGCCATCAGTCCCAGGGCGAGGAGAGGAAAAATAAGTGCACCCTTGTAAAAAGGATAGGGACCGGATGTGTCCACCTGCCAGGGACTGCTGATCAGCACTCCAGCGGCAAGGGCGCCGAGGACCAGGGCAAACAGGTCGTGAGATCTGCTCTCGCGATTGATGCGTCCCGACATTTGACCTCCCTTTCACAGCAAGCGAAGCAAGGTGGTTTAGGATGGGAGGGAGACATGTTCTCCCTCCCCTGCCGATCTATTTGATGATGCCAAGCTCTTTCATAATGGCGCCGAAGTTAGCCAGCTCGCTGTCCATCTGTTTGCGTGCATCTTCAGGACTTGTAGGATGAGAAATGACGCCCACCTTTCCGATAATCTTCTGGATTTCTGGCATGGCCATTACCTTGAAAAAGACTTCGCTCAACCGTCTGGCACGATCTTCAGGTGTTTTCTTGGGAACAAAGACACCAAACCAGATAGAGTACGGATCCCCGAAACCCTGTTCCTTTACCGTCGGCACATCCGGATAGTAGGGAAGCCTTGCGGGGAGCATGCAGGCCAGGAGGCGCATTTTTCCGCTTTCCACATAGTCCCTAAGACCCGGGGTGGAAAAAGTAATGACATCAGCATCTCCTGAAACCACCAGGAGGGGATTCAATTTCTTATAGGCCGTTTCCTTGAACTTGAATCCTCCGATCTTGGCCGCGTTAAGCGCAATCAGTGTCGGAACGGCACCCAGGCCCCAGTGGGCAAGTTTCACATCATGGGTCTTTCCGTATTCAGCCAGTTCCTTGAGGTTCTTGTAGGGGGCATCGCCTCGGCAGGCTAGAGTGAATGGAGAGGACCATATCAGGCCTAGGGGTTTCAAATCCTGGTTCTTGTATGGCGTTTTTCCCCTCAGGACCTGGGTGATCATGGGTCCGATGGAAATCAGTCCTATGGTGTAGCCGTCAGGACGGCTGGTGGCCACCTCGTTGGCGCCCAGGACTCCACTGCCACCTGCATGGTTGATTACCTTGACGGGAACACCCAATTCCTTGGACATGAGAGGGGCCATGGCCGTGGTCACCATCGTAGAGGGGTCATTTGCCGGAGGCCAGGGGATGACGATTCGGATAGGCTTTTTGGGCCACTTGGCCTCGGCCGTTCCGCCAAGCAGGAAACAGACGGCAACCATGATCACAAGAGACACTGAAAACAATTTTTTAGGCATAGCATACCTCCTTGCGGGATGTTTCGCCTTCCCCTCACCCTTCGGCCAATTCCCCGGAAAGACCTCCTTTCCTACACCGATGGTACAGGCCTGCCCAACGATTCCCTCTACGGAAGGTGCGCTTGACAGACCGGGAAAAAGCTTGACGTTTTATTGGTCTAACATTATATATATCATATTAAAGGTGTCAATTATTTTCTTGGGCGAATGATCCAGTGGTCATTTCACCGGATTGACCGGATGCCCGCTATATGCTATCACCTTTTCATCCACGTGTGGCCTTTTTTGTTTTGTCATCACGACCCTCAGATCCGACCCTGGCGGAAGGGGCAAAGGCATCTGTAGCCCCGGGAATGTATCACCGTATGGGGATTATCAGGCCGGAACGCCGCAAGGGGCAGGAGTGAATGATCCGGCAAGTAAGGCCCCTTTGGAAACTCTCCAGGAGAAAGAATGAAGCCTTTCAGATCCGTCAAACAAACCCGCATCTCCGAGGAGGTGGTCAACCAGCTCAAAGGCGCCATCCTTTCAGGGGACTATAAACCCGGCGAAAAAATTCCGCCGGAGCGCGAACTGACCGAGCAGTTCCAGGTCAGCCGCGTGGTGATCCGTGAAGCTATTCGAGAACTTGAGCTCACCGGATTCGTGCGAATCCACCAGGGCCCTATCGGCGGTGCCTATGTCATGGACCTCTCTTTCGACCACCTCAGCAATGCCTTTAAAGATCTTTTTCTGGCGAACAAGCTCTCGGCAGCAGAAGTCATCCAGACGCGCCTCCATGTCGATCCGGAGATTGCCCGGCTGGCTGCCCTGACCAAGGATGAAAAATCCATCAAGCGACTGAATCTGGCCCTGGAGGCTGAATTGAAAAAGGAACCCAACCACGATACAAGGGTTATCCGCCGCTTCGAGGTGGACCACCAGTTAGCTCAAATGTGCGGCAATCGCATCTACCAGGCCATTTCTAAGGCCCTTTTGGATCTGACCCGGGAAATCGTCCTGACAGTCAAACCCGACTCAACCGTCATCTTTAATCATGAAGAACATGTTGATATCGTCCGGGCTGTTTCAACAGGAAATGCGGAGGCTGCGGCCGATGCGGTCCGAAACCACATCCACGCCATTGGCGACGGTCTCATCAAGCTGGAAAAAACCTACCGGAAACAAAGAGGCCTCGTAGCCTAGAGCAGAATGCAGCCCACCCCCGGACCAACGGAGGTAGAATCAAATGCGGAGCAAAACAAGGGTTCTGGACAGCACAAGGTGGATATCATGTTTACGCTAATTCGTAACGGTTATCTGTATACCCCCGACGAAAGGGGAAAGGCCGATCTTCTTTTGGCGACAGGAAAGATCGCTAAGATCGCCGATCGGATCGATTTTCCCGAAAGCCTTGACGCAAAGGTCGTGGAGGCGGATGGCAAGATCATCACCCCGGGGTTCATCGACCTGCATGTCCACATCATTGGCGGCGGGGGCGAGGGTGGGCCTGCCACGAGGGTCCCGGAGATCCAGCTCAGCCGGATCACCACCGCCGGGGTCACAACCGTCGTAGGTGTGCTGGGAACGGACGATGTAACGCGCCACCCCGAATCCCTGCTCGCAAAGGCCCAGGGCCTTGAACAGGAAGGCATCTCCGCCTACATGATGACCGGTTCCTACCAGTTCCCCCCTCCCACCATCACAGGCTCGGTCAGGAAAGATATTGCCCTCATACCCCATGTGGTTGGCGTAGGTGAGATAGCCCTCTCGGATCACCGCTCTTCCCAACCCACTTTCGAAGAATTTGTGCACCTGGTCGCCGAAGCCAGGGTCGGGGGGCTGATGAGCGGAAAGGCCGGCGTGGTTCAGGTCCATATGGGAGAGGGGAAGAGGGGCCTGGAATATCTCTTTCGACTGGTAGAAGAAACGGAGATACCCATTACCCAGGTCTTTCCCACCCACGTCACCCGGACCCCCGAACTCATCGAGGAGGCCATCAGGTTCGCCCGGATGGGTGGCCATATGGACATCACCGCATCGGGAGAACAACTGTCCTTCGGGACAAAAACAGGTGACGCGCTTCGGCAGATCCTGTCTGCCGGTGTACCCATCGAGCAGATCAGCCTCAGTTCCGACTCCAACGGCAGCATGCCGGTTTTCAACGAAAAGGGATCCCTCGTTGGACTGGCCGTTGGGGAGATCGGAAATCTCCTCGAGGAGTTTCGCGCACTTGTGACGGAACAGTTTCCGGTTCCGGACATACTGAAGTGTCTGACGTTGAACGCTGCAGGGAGGATAAAGAAAGGTTGGGACAAGGGCTCCATCGAGCCGGGAAAAGATGCGGATATCCTTGTCTTTGATCCCGACTGGACCATCGACCGGGTCTACTGCAAAGGGAAGCTCATGGTATCCGGGGGCGATGCCCTGATCAAGGGGACATTTGAGTAAGACTTTCCACCTGCTTCACCGGTTCAACACACCCCTTCTCGGGGACGCCAAAAGGCTTTTGCCTCAATAGAGATGGCAGGCCACCCAGTGATATTCACCGATATCCTGTATGACCGGCTCTTCCTGTCTGCATAGGTCTTTACGTTCCGGACAACGGGTGTGGAATGCGCAGCCCGCAGGCGGCTCGGCAGGATTCGGCACGTCTCCTTCAAGCAGTATTCTTTCTCTTTTGAATTCCGGATCCGGGACAGGCACTGCAGAAAGCAGGGCATGGGTATAAGGATGAAGCGGGTTCTGGTAGATTTCCTCATCCGTTGCCATTTCAACTATCCGCCCCAGGTACATGACCGCCACCCGGTCACTGATGTGTTCCACGACACTCAGATCATGGGCGATAAAGAGATAGGAGAGGTTCAGTTCCTCCTGAAGCTGATTGAGAAGATTGATCACCTGTGCCTGGATGGATACATCCAGGGCCGAAACCGGC
>CAYUCJ010000208.1:0-6249 GCA_964443285.1 uncultured Desulfobacteraceae bacterium
GGTTTGGTGAATATCTATAGGTGGTTGAGGAGCACAGGGAGGTACCGGGAACCGGGATGGCTGGCCGAGAAAATGAAGGCCATGGACCCGGCGAGGGCTATATCCGAGGCCGCTTTTGAGACCCGGGAGCCACTCTGCGTGCATTCGCTCGAACATTTTGTTACTATACTAGGTGGTGTCTGCGGCAATCTGGCTCTGACGGCCACAACCAGAGGAGGGATCTACCTGGGCGGTGGAATTCCTCCAAAGATCCTTCCAGCCCTGAAGGAAGCCCTTTTTCTCCGGGCTTTCACCAGCAAGGGGAGGTTTGAAGGGTTCCTCAAGAAAATACCTGTCAGGGTCGTCCTGGAGAGCCGGGCGGCCTTGCTCGGGGCGGCAATCATGGCTCAAGAATTGGCTCATTGAGAGAGGAGGCAGAAAATGGAATTCAAGGAAGTAATCAACAAGAGAAGGGCTGTCAATTTTTTTGACACAGAGAAAGATGTTTCCGATGAACTGATCACGGAACTGGTGGACATGGCCGCAAAGGCGCCATCCAGTTTTAATCTCCAGCCCTGGAGTATCATGGTGCTCAGGAGCCCGGAGGAAAAAACGCGATTGAGAAAGCTGGCATGGGATCAACCCAAGGTGAGCGAAGCGCCTGTGGTCTTCATCGTCCTGGCTGACCGGGAGGCGTGGAAGGCGGGACATCCTTTTGTGGAGAAAAACTTCACGGAGATGGTATCGGCGGGGAGCATGTCCGAAGAACAGCACGACTGGTTCATCAATGCCTGCAGGGGTCTCTATGGGGAGAGTGAAGCAAAACAGCAGGCTTTTGCCTGCAAGAATGCGGGATTTTTTGCCATGTCACTCATGTTCACGGCAAAACATCTCGGGCTTGACACGCATCCTATGGATGGTTTTGATCACGACGGTGTTAGAAAGGCTTTCAACATCCCGGAAAACTACTGGATTCCACTGCTTCTGGCGGTCGGGTATTTTGATGAAACCAAGAAACTGCATCCGCCCAAGTGGAGGAAGACGTACCAAGAAATCGTGGTGCGATTTGACTCATAGCCGGGGTTAAATACCCCGCTGCTTCCGGCGGGGAAGTTCATTAACCAGAGGCGCACGTCTGTTAAGACAGGAATGATTAGGAAAAAATGATACGATGGATGAAAGCGAGAGCCCGCTCACTGGTGGACATCGGCGGTGTTGTTTTGCTGCTCTCGGGGATGCTTCTGTTCCTGATTTACAATACCGAGAAACTCGGGTACCATTGGCAGTGGTACCGTATTCCCAGGTATTTTCTGTCCATCAGCGATGGCGCGATGGTTGCAGGACCGCTTGTTCAGGGGCTGCTGGTTACGTGCCGAATTACCTTTGTGAGCTTTCTTCTGGCATTCGCTATAGGACTGACGGCGGCCCTCCTGCGCCTGTCTCATTCCCTTGTGGGGCGCGGTGTAGCCCGGGTGTACCTGGAGATGGTGAGGAACACTCCACTCCTGGTGCAGATTTTTTTCGTCTATTTTGTCCTGGGTCCCATTCTCGGTATCAGCAGGTTTTACGCGGCCGTCCTGGCACTCAGCTTTTTCGAGGGGGCCTATGTCTCGGAAATCATCAGGGCGGGGATCGTCTCCATTCCAAGCGGGCAGTGGGACGCCGCTTACAGCCTGGGTCTCACGAAGCCGGGGGCATACCGCAAGGTCATACTGCCTCAGGCCATACGGTGGATCCTTCCCCCATTGACGAGCCAAGCCATATCCCTGGTAAAGGATTCAGCCCTTGTGAGTACCATAGCCGTCTACGATCTGACCATGCGGGGTCAGGAAATCATATCCGAAACCTATCTGGTCTTCGAGGTCTGGTTCACTGTGGCAGCGATCTATCTGGCATTCGCGCTGCTGCTGTCCGTAGTGATCAATGTTATGGAAAATCGTCTCAGGGTGCCGGGATAGGTACCCCGAGACACTAAGATTTCATCAAACTATGGAGGGAAACAATGAGACACAAAGTGTTGATGGCTATCGGAATTGTGATGCTCTGCATCCTGTGCCTGCCTGTCGCCGGTATCTCGGGAAAAATCCAGCAGGAACTCATCTCGGAAAGCACCATTGATCAGGTGCTCAGACGCGGTGCTCTCCGGGTGGGCATGTCCACCTTCGTTCCCTGGGCCATGAAGGACAAGACCGGAAAGCTGGTCGGCTTTGAGATCGACGTGGCCAGAAGGCTTGCAAAAGATATGGGTGTCCAGGTCCAATTCGCGCCCACCAAGTGGGCGGGCATTATCCCGGCCCTCCTCACGGGCAAGTTTGATGTGATTATCGGCGGCATGGGAATCCTCCCGAAACGGAACCTCAAGGTCAATTTTAGCATCCCCTATGACGAGACGGGAATGTCTCTCGTGGCAAACAAGAAGCTGGCGGCCGGTTTCAAGTCCCTGGACGACTTCAATCACCAGGGTGTGGTGATTTCCGTCAGGCTGGGGGCCACACCCGTCGCAGCGGCAAAGAAGTATATGCCGAAGGCCGAACTCCGTCAGTTTGACGACGAATCCGAGGCGATCCAGGAAGTGGTGAACGGAAGGGCGCATGCCATGGTCGCTTCTGCCCCCCTGCCGGCGTTTCTTTCACTCAAATACCCCGGCAGCCTGTTTCTGCCTCTGAAAGGCACCTTTACGAGGGAACCCATCGGCTTCGCGGTTCGAAAGAGTGACTTTGATACCCTGAACTTTCTCAACAACTGGATAACTGTTGTCAAGGCGGAAGGGTGGCTGAAGGAGAGGAAACACTACTGGTTTGAAACGAGAGACTGGGAAGGTCTTCTGAAATAGGGTTCGGAGCCGTGATACCTCTGTCAGAAACGGTGAAGAAAAGACCGTCCCTTCTGGACATGACGCTGATGCTTCTCTTGTTGGCTGCCGGGGCATGGGTGGTCTACCGGATCAGGGTCGGTCTTCATTACCAATGGAATTGGCACGCAATCCCCCAGTATCTCCTGAGATTCGACCCGGGGGAGGGGAAATGGGTATCGAACCTGCTTCTCCAAGGGCTTTTTGCAACCATACGGTTGAGCGTCTGGGGTACAATGCTCGCCGTTTTGCTGGGCGTCCTCATGGGGCTGTGCCGTATCAGCAGAAACCTCTTTTTGAGACTGCTCTCAAGGATCTATATCGAGTTTAACCGGAACCTTCCTCCCATTGTCCTGATCTTCCTTTTCTACTATTTTGTCAGCACGCAGGTGTTGGGAAGCCTGAATATCCAAACCATTATCCAATCCCTACCACAGAATTCCCAAGCGTTGGTGGGATTCCTTTTCGGCCCTCCCAGCCTCTTTGTTCCCTTCGTTTCAGCACTGGTTACGCTCGGGTTTTTTGAAGGCGCCTATATCGCTGAAATCGTTCGGTCAGGGATCCAGTCCATTGAGATCGAACAGTGGGAGGCGGGACGTGCCATCGGATTGTCAAAATGGCAGTTGATGAGGCTGATCATCTTTCCCCTGACCATCAGGAAGATCCTGCCCCCCCTGGCAGGGCAGTTTGTATCGACCATAAAGGATTCGGCTATTGTTTCAGTCATCTCCGTTCAGGAGTTGACCTTTCAGGGGATGGAATTGATGTCATCCACCTACCTGATCTTCGAGATCTGGATCACGGTCACGGTCCTCTATATGGTCCTGACGGTCCCTGTTTCCCTGTCGATCCAGCGCCTCGAGGTCTACCTGAGGAGAAACATTCCTTAGAGGAGAACGAAGATGATCAGATACACCGGGATCAACCACCTGGCCATGGCCACGAAAGATATGGACGAAACCATCCGCTTCTGGCGAGACCTCCTGGGGATGCGGCTGGTGGCGGGTTTGGGGAGGCCCGGTTACAGGCATTATTTTTTCGAGATCTCGGCACACGACATGATCGCGTTCTTCGAGTGGCAGGGGGTGGAAAGGATTCCGGAAAAGGATCACGGTGTACCGGTCAAAGGGCCTTTTGCCTTTGATCACGTGTCATTTGAGGTGGAAAAGGACGTGGACCTCCGGAACCTGAAAGTCCGTTTGGAAGGGGCCGGTTTCTGGGTGTCTGAAATCGTGGATCACGGCTTTATCCATTCCATCTATTCCTTTGATCCCAACCACATCCCCATCGAATTCAGTGCCCCCGTTCCAGGGGTGGATATCAGAAAACGCCCCAGGATGAAAGACAGGAGCCCCAGCCCTGTGACTCTTGAAGGCGCCGATCCACGACCCGGCGTATGGCCCGCAGGCGATCCGTCCAGTTATCAGGGGGATATGAAAGTCTATCCTGGAGAGGGCATGATCCTGACTGAAGCCGGTGAAAAATAGATGCGCAACGGCCGCATTCAGCGGAACGCTTTGAAAGACCGGGTCATTGTTTTCGGGCGCTACCCCGTACCCGGAACGGTTAAAACACGCCTTATCCCTGCCCTCGGAGGGGTCGGCGCCGCAGACCTGCAGCGGCAGCTCACCGAAAAAACCCTACGTACAGTCAAGTCCTGGGTTCTGAAATATCACGTTCAGGTCGAACTCTGTTTTGAGGGCGGGAGCAGGGAAAGGATCAGGCGATGGCTGGGGTACGGCCCGCTTGTTTCCAGACAGGGCGAAGGGGGCCTCGGCGACCGCATGCTGAACGCGTTTAAGAGGGCGTTCAAAGAAGGGGCCAGGCGGGTGGTGCTCCTGGGAACCGACATTCCCGACCTGCGCCAAGCACATCTTGAAGAAGCCTTTGATGCGCTTAACCACAGCCAGTTGGTCGTGGGCCCGAGCAGGGACGGCGGCTACTGGCTTATGGGCCTTGAACGGCCCGTCGATGTATTCGTGGGCATCCACTGGGGCAGGGAAGGGGTACTTGAAGGAACTCTCCAACTGGCCGAACAACAGGGCCTGAAAACCCATCTCCTCGAGCCGCTCAACGACATCGACACTACGGAGGATCTGAGAGCGTGGCGGAAGGGACCATTGCACAGGGGCCCTTATCTCTCCGTTATTATCCCTACTTTGAATGAAGAGGGCTCCATCCGGGAAACCGTCGAAAAGGCAAAAGACCCGAATGTGGAAGTCATTGTCGTAGATGGCGGCAGCAGAGATCGGACCCGGGCGTTGGCGGAGGCTTCCGGGGTAAAGGTCCTGGTTAGTGGCGCGGGCAGGTCCGTCCAGCAGAATAGAGGGGCAGGGCTCTCAAGAGGAAACGTGCTTCTCTTTCTCCACGCGGACACGCGCCTGCCCGTCCGCTATGTGGACCATGTCTTTGAGGCGCTGATGCCCCCGATGACTGCCGGAGGTGCCTTCCAGTTCAGGACCGACGTGCGGATCTCCCTCATAAAGGCGGTGGAATGGGTGACGAACTTCCGGTCCCGTTTCTTACAACTCCCCTATGGGGACCAGGCGCTTTTCATGAAGAAGACCGTTTTCGATTCCCTGGGCGGTTTCCCGGAGGTCCCCATCGCGGAAGATCTCCTGCTGGTCAGAAAACTCCGAAAACGCGGCCGTATAAGAGTCGCCGGGGCTCAGGCCGTCACTTCAGGGAGGCGGTGGGAGAAACTGGGGGTGATCCGAACAACCCTCATAAACTATATCATCATGGCAGGATGTTATCTGGGCGTTTCCCCCGAGACCATGGCACCACTCTACAGCATACCGAGAAAGGGAGCAAAGGGTTAGTCGCCCATCCCCGCCATATAGTCGTCGTACAGGGTCTCCAGTGCCAGTTTGTGTTTTGCTTCTTCCTGCCGGAGCATCTTGAAGAGGCCCTGGAGTTCCTCCTTGTCGGTTTGCTTTTCCAGGTGGCGGTATAGGGCCAGAGCTTTTTCTTCCCTTTTCATGGCCAACCTCAGCACGTCGGCGTAGTCCATATCCTTTTCATAGTTCAGATCGACCAGGTAATCGCTTCGTTTCATGTCGGGAATCCACTTGAATTTGTATCCGTCCACCGGTCTTTCACCTGACAGAAAGCCTTGCAGGAGGGCCTGGTGCTTCCGTTCCTCCTCGGCAAATTGCTTGAAGATCTCGCGCCCTCCGGAATAAGCCTCCCGGGAACCGGCTTCTTCATAGAAGGCGACGGCTTCCTTTTCCTTCCCAATAGCAAATTGGATGACTTCCTTGAAATTATTAAAATTCATGGCTTTCCTCCTTGCTCCACCTTACTCCACCAGCTTGAATTTTGATTTTACGGCCCCGCACACCGGGCATTTTTCCGGTGCAAAATCTTCATTGATGTAACCGCAGACCTGGCACACGTAGTACTTTGTCTCGCGTTCA
>CAYUCJ010000209.1:0-6196 GCA_964443285.1 uncultured Desulfobacteraceae bacterium
GGTTCATGTCTCTGAGGTAAATTTATCATTTCTTATCAATCTCGAAGTTAAAGCCGTCACTTTGCCACTCAATAATAAGCTGCCCCGATGAAAGCGCCTGCATGGGTATTTCAACAGCTTGGCAACAAGAACTTGGGTTTGATCTTTCTTGCATTTTCCCCGAATTCCAGCAAATTCAACCATACATCTGGAAGCCATAAAATTCAAGACCAAGCTATGAGGGTCTGGCTTCCTATTCAATAACAAGAATCTCCATAACGAATATATCAGAGAGAAAAGGATAGTGTCGTCCAAGGATGGTCTTTCCATACATATGGAAACACAAACCCCAGCCGCGAAAGGAGGTGAACAAGTCATTTAAGGCATCGGGACAGGCGAACATGTAGTCGCCACAAACCATCAACCACTGGGCCAGTCGGTCATTGAATCGGCCGGCCCTTTTTGCGTTTTGGGCCCTACCAAACGCAGGAAAGGAGAACACATCATGGAAAATCAAGTAAAGGGCAACCAATTTCGAGATGAAGAGATCGTCATCATGTCCCATTGGGACAAGAACAAGGAGGAGTGGCTGAGAAATCCGGCTTCGTTTTCAACTACGCCGTGACAAGGCTAGAAGTGTTTTGCGGCAAAGGCGCGTCCGGAGTCGGACTTGAGGTATTTTTCGAAAGACAGGGCTTTGGATCGATCGCTGAAAGCGATATATGTGACCAATTCCCATGGCTTGTATTTAGATGTATGGGAAGATTGGCCGTTATTGTGAGCGGCGACGCGTTTCTGAATGTCCTGTGTAAATCCTATGTAAATTTGATCAGGGTTAGGTAGGCTGCGGAGAAAATAGCCGAAGTACATTTTTTGATTAGCCCCGCTCCGTTCTGCCGAACTACGCCGGGCACGCTTCGTACGCGTAGTAGTGGTGTTGCTTGGAAATCAAATAGTCCTTTTTGAGTGGCCTGCCACGCGTAGCCTGAAAGGCGAAGCGTGGTGGAGGCGGGGGGAGTCGAACCCCCGTCCGAAAACATTTCACTTAGGCTTCTACATACTTAGCCCGGCAAAGCGTTTTCGCTCCCTGGAACCTGCCAGGCAAAGCAGCCAGGGAACTAACCTGTGTTCGTTTTCGCATCCCCTGCTCACAGGTGAAGTGGGTCAGCTATCCTGCTAGTCGACGCCCTATCCAGAGTCGCAGGAGAACCCTGGGAGGACGCTAGCCGTCTAAGCGGCTAGGGCGTACGCATAATCGTCTGCGTTTGTTTTATTCCCACCCGATTTACGAGCAGAGTGGAACCTCGGTATGCAACCTAAGCTTCTCTATCCCCGTCGAAACCAATTCACCCCCATTTCTTTATTTGACCATATGATAACCATTCTTCCGGGAAGTGTCAATAACGACTTCTTTTGCGTGCCTGATCCATATCCTTTTTCATCTCTTTTTCCTTGAGTGCCATCCGCTTGTCATATTTCTTCTTTCCCTTGGCCAGGGCAACCTCAACTTTTGCCCTCCCTTCCTTGAAATAGACTTTGGTGGGGATCAGTGAATAGCCTTTCTCTTCTGTTTTCCCGATCAACCGCTTGATTTCCCGCTTGTTCAGGAGGAGTTTCCGTGTTCTTGTGGGGTCCAGCTCCATATGGTGGGCAAAGGGGTAGGGCGTGATGTGCATATTGTGGAGGAAAACCTCTCCCCTTCTGATCCTGGCATAACTGTCCACCAGGCTGGCCCTGCCTTCCCTCAGGGATTTGACCTCCGGTCCGAGCAGGACCATTCCGGCTTCAAATTTTTCGTTGAGCTGGTAATTAAAAGAGGCTTTTCGGTTCTGACAAATGATCTTTATGCCCATCTTTGTCTTCTTTCAGTAGAATAAACTTGAATAGAGTTCGATAAGAGGCGATTCAGCTTCTCAGGTATCCCTTCTCGTCCAGTTCAGGGATCACTTGCTTCATCCGACCCAGGAGATAGGCCCGCACCTCGCTGGCGGTGCTGAGCTGGACGACCCGATCGAAATCACGCCGCGCCTCCTCGAGGGAAATGGACCTGATGATATTCTTGATCATAGGTATGGCCCTGGCGTTCATACTCAATTCCTCAACGCCCAGGGCGAGGAGTATGGGAATACAGAGGGGATCGCCGGCCATTTCTCCACAGACGGATACCTTGATCCCGGCCTTCCGGGCCTCCTCAACCACCTGGCGGATCATTCGGAGTATGGCGGGGTGAAACGGTTGATACATGAAAGCCACGTGTTCATTGACCCGATCAATGGCCAGGGCGAACTGGATGAGATCGTTGGTCCCGATGCTGAAAAAATCCACGTGCCGTGCGAGGAGGTCAGAAATGGTAACCGCTGCGGGAATTTCGATCATAACCCCCACAGGCAGGTTTTCGTCATAGGGGATCTCCTCTTTCTCCAGGTCCCTTTTGACATCGTTGAGGACTTCCGTAGCGTCCAGGACCTCCTGAAGCCCGGAGATCATGGGAAACATGAGCTGGACCTTTCCATAGATGCTTGCCCGCAATATGGCACGAAGCTGGGTCTTGAAAAGCCCTTTCTTTTTCAGGAACAACCGGATAGCCCTCAAGCCGAGCGCCGGGTTGGCTTCTTTGGTGATCTCAATTCCTGATGCGAATTTGTCCCCTCCCAGGTCCAGGGTCCTTATGGTCACCGGTTCAGGTGTCATCAATTCGATGACTTTCCTGTAGTCTGTGAAGAGATCCTCCTCGGTGGGCGGCAAGCTGCTCCTCAGGTAGAGGAACTCCGTCCTGTAGAGCCCTATGCCTTCGGCCCCGTGGTCCCTGACAGCGGCCACTTCTTCCAGAAACTCAATGTTGGCCTTGACGGTCATGCGGTATCCGTCCGGAGTTTCTGCCGGAAGATGGCTGGTCCTGGCGATGGAGGACTTGTACTTCTCTTGCTGGAGTTGTTTCTCCTGGTAAAAGATGATGTCGGCATCATCGGGATTGATGATCACGTCTCCATTGTTGCCGTCCACAATGAGGAGATCACCTTCACCAATCTTCAGGGTGGCCGATTCCAGCCCGACGACTGCGGGAATTTCCAGTGACTGGGCCATGATGGCGGTATGAGATGTCCGTCCGCCGACGTCGGTGATAAATCCCATGACCTTGCCGACGTTCAATTCACTGGTATCGGCAGGGGAGAGAGCATGGGCTACGATGATGACGCGTTCCTTGATTTCGGCGAGGCTTTCCAGGGTGTCACCCGAAAGGTTCCTGAGGATCCTTTCCGTGACACTTTCCACGTCCTGAATCCTGTTGCTGATGTACTCATCATCTATCCTGGAGAAGATCTTTTCTATTTCATGAAAGGATTTCTTCAGTGCCCACTCCGCGTTAATCTTTTCTTCCTCTATTCTGCGAGCTGTGGACTCGCGGAGCATGCTGTCCTGCAGGATCATCAGGTGGCTGTCCAGGATGAAGGCGTGCTGTTTTACCTCCTCGGGCATCCGGCCCTTCAACGTTTCAAGCTGTCGTTCCGTGACGGCAACGGCACTCTTAAAACGCTCAATTTCGGCGCTCAACTGCGTTTCGTCTATGAGGTACTGGTAGAGGATCTTGACCTTGGAGCGGTCCACCAGGTGGGCTTTCCCCAATATGATTCCCGGCGAAACAGGGATACCCTTCATGATGTTGCCAGAAATATCAGGGCGAGCCGTCATGCATCCTCCCCGAATTTGCATTTAAAGAGTTCGGTCAGGTTTTCCATGAACTTTTCGGAATCTTCTCCCTCGATCCTGACCTCTATCTCCGTTCCTTTGGGACAAGAGAGGGTTAGAATGGACAGGATACTCGATCCATCCGCTTCTTCATCGTCCTTTCTCAAGAACAATTTGGATTGGTATTCGGCGGCGAGGGCGACAATCTTGGCCGCAGCCCTGGCGTGGAGCCCCAGGTTGTTTGCGATTTTCAAGGTTTTCAGTTGTTCCATGGTTGCCTTGGGTGGTTCTATCCGGCCCCGGGCCGTTTTTGCACTGTTTTCCTCGAAAGACACGCCTTGTATACGAGGCGATAGGGAAGGTGATCCTCGGATGATATCATTTCGGCGATGTCCCGAATGGATAGTCCGCCTCTTTTCATCAGATCGTCGATCCGGCTGTAAACCCCTTCCGGAATTTCTTTGACTTTTTCTCCTGCCTCTTTCCCCTGGACAACAAGGGTCAATTCACCCTTGATCCTGTCTTTCGGCAGGTCCCCAAGGATTTCCGTTACGGACCCCCTCAGAATTTCTTCATAAAGCTTGGTCATTTCTCTGACAATGACCAGTTGACGATTCCCCAGGAGATCCAAGAGGTCCCCGAGCATGGCCTTCAAGCGATGGGGGGCCTCGAAAAAGACCATCGTACGGTGTTCTGCTGAAAGCTCCTCGAGGGCTTTCCGCCGCTTCCCCTTTTTCGGGGGGAGAAAGCCGACAAACAGGAATTGCTCCGCCGGGAGCCCGGATATGGAGAGAGCCCCCGTGACCGCCGACGGTCCGGGTATGGGTGTGATGGCGATGGATTCGTCTGCGGCTAGCCCGACAAGGTAGCCCCCGGGATCGGAGACACCCGGCGTTCCTGCATCGGTGACCAGAGCCACCTGGGAGCCTACCCTGATCCGACTGACCAGCCCAGGGCCCTTGACCTTCTGATTGTGCTGGTTGTAGCCGGTCACCCTGGTTCTGATGCCGTAATGCTCACACAGCTTGCGCGTGTGGCTCACATTTTCAGCAGCAATCATATCCACATTCTTAAGGATTTTCAAGGCCCGAAGCGTAATATCCTCAAGATTTCCCAGAGGCGTGGAAACAACGTAAAGTACACCCGTGCCCGGTGCTTTTTGGTTGCTATGATTTCCGGTCTGATTTAGCATTGAAGCACGCCTTCAGCAGGATGCGGGCTAATAGGAAAGGTCAAAGGCGTTCTTGATAACCTCCACCTGCGGATGCCCGCCCATCAGGCTTACGGCCACCACATCAAACCTGGCCCTCACATCACAACATTTGGCGGCCTTCATGTACGCCAAGGCGACCTTGGAAATCTGGTGTTGCTTTCTCGGCGTCACGGCTTCCTTGGCATAGTCGGTTGAGCCCGTTCGCCTGGTCTTGATTTCCAGGAAGACCAGTGTTTCACCATCGTGGGCGATCAGGTCGATTTCTCCAAGGGGACATCGGTAGTTTCTGATGATCTTTTTATACCCCATGGCCTTGATGGTCTGAAGGGCCAGGTCTTCACCCTTTTTCCCCAGTTCAATGCGTTCCCTGGTCAAGCCCGCAGACTCCTTTGAAGGTTACCCGGTGGAAGGGACAAGGCCCAAAACGGTCGAGGGCTTCCAGGTGTTTTCTTGTGCCGTACCCTTTGTGTTGATCAAAACCATACTGAGGATACTGGAGGTGGCAGCACTTCATTATCCTGTCACGATACACCTTGGCCATAACGGAAGCGGCTGATATGCTCAGGCTCCTCTGATCACCCTTTTTCAGACATTTCTGAGGCAAGGCAAGGGGAACGGCATGGATGCCGTCGACGAGAAGAAAGGTCGGTTGGGGTACCAGGGCCTGAGCAGCCCTTTTCATGGCCTCTAAAGAGGCACGCAGGATATTGAATTGGTCGATGTAGGCCTCCGGCACCACCGCAATGGACAGGGCCAGGGCCCTCCCGAGAATCAATTCGAACGCTCTTTCTCTTGCTCCGGCGCTCATCTTTTTTGAATCCCGGACACCCGGCAATTCCACCCTGCGGGGGAGAATGACCGCAGCAGCCACCACGGGCCCTGCGAGGGGCCCCCTTCCGGCTTCGTCGAGCCCGGCAACCATACGGTACCCCTCCTTGAGGGCCATCATCTCATGAAAGAGCGTATGGTCTTCTCCGGCCTCAAAACCCGGGGGAAACAGGGACAGATTTTCTGGCGGGCTCGACAAGGATGAGAGAAAACACCGTTGAAGGTTTAATACCTTTTTTCCTTGATACGGGCGGCTTTACCTCGCAGTTTCCTGAGGTAATAAATCCTGGCCCTTCTCACCTTTCCTCTTGTCAGGACTTCTATCTTGTCGATAGAAGGCGAGTGGAGAGGGAAGATTCTTTCCACACCGATGCCGTAGGATATTTTTCGAACCGTGAAGGTGGCACCGGTATTTCCGTTTCGCTTTCTAATAACGACTCCCTGAAAGACCTGGATTCGCTCTTTTTCGCCTTCTGTGATCTTGGCATG
>CAYUCJ010000210.1:0-6169 GCA_964443285.1 uncultured Desulfobacteraceae bacterium
CCCAGGCCCACGACTTTATCATGGCCCAGCCGCAGGGTTACCAGACGGTGGTGGGTGACCAGGGGACTCTGCTGTCCGGCGGACAACGCCAGAGAATCGCCATTGCAAGGGCCATCCTGACCCATCCTTCCATTCTGATCCTGGATGAGGCCGCCTCGGCCCTGGACGCTGAGAGCGAACAGCTCGTGCAGGAGGCCATTGAAAGGCTGAAGGGCGGTCCCACCATCCTGGTGGTTGCCCATCGCCTCAGCACCGTGAGAAAGGCCAACAAGATTTATGTTCTGGAGCAGGGGCGGATCGTGGAATCGGGGTCGCAGGAGGACCTGTTGAAACAGAATGGTCGGTTCCGCCGCCTGCACGACCTGCAGTTTATGTGATATGGGGCATAAGGCACAGGGCGTAAGGCATAAGGGTTAAATGCGAAGGGGGTACAGATGAGGCCACGGAATCCTGAAGGTATCATGAAGGCGCTGATAGACAAAGGCGTGGAAATCCATAATCCAGAGAGTGTGGAGATCGGGCCCGAGGTCCATCCCGACCGCATTGCGGCGGAAGGGGTGACCATCCATGCAGGGTGCCGGATCTTCGGTTCCGGGACCCTGCTCATGAAAGGAGCAGCACTGGGCGAAGAGGGGCCGGTCACGATCAGGGACTGTTTCGTGGGGACGGAAGCAAGACTCAAGGGGGGTTCATTTGAAAGCTCCTGTTTTCTGGAAGGAGTGAACATGGGGTCAGGGGGACAGGTGCGGGCCGGCTGTCTCCTGGAAGAAAATGCGAGGGGCGGGCATACCGTCGGCCTGAAGCAGACCATCCTCTTCCCTTTTGTGACGTTGGGCAGCCTGATCAATTTCTGCGACTGCCTCATGGCGGGCGGGACGGATGCCAGGAACCACAGCGAAGTGGGCAGCAGCTATGTCCATTTCAACTATACACCCAACCAGGATAAGGCGACCGGTTCCCTCATCGGGGATGTCCCCAGAGGCGTCATGCTCAACCAGCCGCCTATCTTCCTGGGAGGTCAGGGTGGCATCGTGGGACCGGTGAGGATAGGTTACGGGATAGCCGTAGCGGCCGGCACCGTCGTGCGAAAGGACCTGCTCCAGGAAGGCACCATGGCCCTTGGCCGGTCCATCCCCAAAAGATCCGTTCCCTTTCACCCCGGTCTCTACACCGGTCTGCACCGACTGATCGGCCAGAATGTCCTCTACCTGGCAAACCTCATCGCCCTCCGCAGATGGTACCTTGATGTCAGGTCGCGTTTCGTGGGAAAGGGGACCATGGAAAAGGAGCTCTTTAAGGGGGCAACGGGCGTCATCCTGATGGCCGTCAAGGAGCGCCTCAAACGTCTCGGGGAAGTTGCCGCAAATATGGACAGCTCCATTGAGATTTTTAAAGCCCTGTCGCGCGGGTCGTCAGGTGACGTGACCATTGAAAGAAAACGGGAATTTCTGGAACAATGGCCACGCATGGAGAAAATTTTCCTGGAAAGCCTGGACGATAAGGGAGATGCGGGCCTGAGAAAGGGCTTCATGACTTCTGTTCATCGCAAAATGGAGAGGCTAGGGCCACGTTATCTGAAGGTGATCAAAGGATTGGATGATGGGGAAGCAGGGACGGGAACGGCTTGGCTTCAGGGACTGGTGGATGGTATCCGGAAAAGAGTTCATGGTGTTCTCACCTCGTTTTCCAAAAGGGGAAATACAGAATGACCAGACTGTTCGGTACTGACGGCATCCGTGGCATTGCCAACGCCTATCCCATCACCCCGGTAATGGGTGTTGGACTGGGGCGCGCGGTCGTCCGTCTCTGCGTACAAAAGGGAGTCCCGTGTTCAGCGGTCATCGGAAGGGATACCAGAGCATCGGGTCAGATGCTGGCCCTTGCGGTGGCTTCGGGCATCCTTTCAGCGGGCGGAGACACCCATATGGTAGGGCAGATCCCGACGCCGGGTGTGGCCTTCCTGACTCGGAGCTTTCGGGCGGGAATAGGCATCGTCATTTCCGCATCTCACAACCCTTGTGAATACAACGGGTTCAAGCTCTTCTCTTCGGGAGGTTTCAAGCTTTCAGAAGATGAAGAGAGTGAGATCGAGGAACGCATTCATTCATCAGAAGCGGCACCTGGGGGGGCCTATCCCGGCCGGGCCGAATTTCCTGAGGAGGCGTGGCAGCAATATGTCGAATACCTCGAAAAGAGGCTTTCGGACCCCCTGGCACTGAAGGGAACAAGGCTCGTGCTGGACTGCGCCAACGGTGCGGCCTTCCAGACGGCGCCGGTGCTGTTCGAGAGACTGGGTGCCAGCACAGTGATCCTCTCCGCCGAACCGGACGGGAGGAACATCAACGATCATTGTGGGTCCCAGCACCCCGAGCTGCTGAGAGAAGAGGTCCTGAAGACGGGCGCCCAGGCCGGACTGGCTTTTGACGGTGACGGTGACAGGCTCGTGGCCGTAGATGAGAAGGGTTCCATATTTACCGGGGACCAGATCCTTGCCATCTGCGCGGGGATGTTGAAAGGGCAGGACGGACTGGCAAACAACCTGGTGGTGAGCACCATCATGAGTAATATGGGCCTGGGGTTCGCACTGAAGGAGATGGGGATCCAACTGGCAACCACCGGTGTGGGAGACCGGCACGTTATGGAGGCAATGAAGGAAAGGGGGGCCATACTCGGGGGTGAAGAATCGGGTCACATCATTTTCCTGAATCACCACACCACCGGAGACGGCATCCTGTCGGCCCTCCAGCTCCTCTCCGCCATGCAGTGGTTTGACAAACCGCTCTCGGAACTGGGGAGCATGATGACGGTATTCCCCCAGGCCCTCTTGAGCGTTCCGGTCGGGGAAAAACGGGAATTTTCCGTCGTACCGGGGCTCCAGAAGTTGATTCGACGGGTGGAGGGGGAACTTGGCTCCCGGGGAAGGGTCGTGGTGCGCTATTCGGGTACCGAACCCCTTTGCCGCGTGATGGTGGAAGGGGAAAGGCGGGATGAAGTGGAGCAATATGCCGAAGAGATCGCCCATGCCATAGGGAAGACCTTAACTTATTCAAATTCTTCGGACTCATCCGTCGGGTAAAAGAGAAAGAGGCTCTCTTCCCTGACCTTTTTAGGATCCTCCCGGAGGAGGTACGCATCGGCCTCCCTTCGAAAGGCCCTGGCCCGATCTTCCATGGCACCGAGCTGTTCGGCCGCACCCGAATCCCTCAAAAGCACCTTGGTTTCGAGGAAGAGATCTTCGCTCCCGCAGAGGAGGGTGCCTTCGTGGATGATTTTGCAGGCCAGTTTGTGGCGGAAGGTATCGAAGCGGACCTGCTCCCGGACCGTGGCTGTCCTTTTGACGACGTAATCAATCTCTTCCCGCACGTGGGGGGCGATGAGCAACCGGTATTTCTCCTGAAAGATGGCGTCGTCCAGCCGCTTCATCCGTTTTTCCGGGAAGTCGTCGGACACGATCACCACGATATCCATGTCCGAACCGTTCACCAGTTTCCCGGTGCTCCGCTCCGGCCTGGGCACGTCATGGGCCATGTTGTATACGATATCCCCTGCTATAATAAAACAGGCCTCCTCCCTAAGCGGGATTTCACTGTCAAGGCGACCAGTCAGGGAAGACATGGTCAGGTAGGCGAGTTCGAGTTTTCCGCGGCTCACGCCTTCGATATGGGCCTGCCGTTCCCGGCACTTTTTTTCAACAGCCTCTTCTTGGCCTGACCGCCCGATAACGGTATAGGTGAGGAATTCCCTGAAGATGGAAGGGGAAAGCCTGGCAAACCCCGGAATCCTTCGATCCAGTCGGAGGTATTGGATGCCCAGGGTACGCATGAGGAGACCCTCTGAAAGACGACAGGCCCTCCACAACTGGAGCCCGTCCCCTCCCAGTTGGTTCCACAGTTCGGAACCCAAAAGAGGCCCGGCTTTTTCAAGAAAGCTCAGGATTTGCTTTTCCATTTCGGAGATTCTATCATGGAAAAGACGAAACGGGCAAGGGGGATAAAAGCCATGGATCAACAAGAAAAGACCATTGAGGATATGGGAGAATTCGGATTTATCCGCTCCATTATGAATAACTGCCTCCATTCTCCGGAAGATGTCATCCAGGGCATAGGCGATGACTGCGCCGTCATGGGCCCTTTGGACGGAAAAGTCCTTTTGTTCACCACGGACCTATTGATTGAGGATCGCCATTTTCTGAAGGAAAAGAGTTCTCCTTTTGAACTGGGGTGGAAGGCCATTGCGGTCAGCCTGAGTGATATTGCGGCCATGGGTGGCCGGGCAAGGCATGCTTTCGTCTCTCTCGCCATCCCCTCTCACACGAAAATTGCCTTTCTGAACAAGCTCTATGAAGGCATGAAGAGTCTTTGTCGCCGTTACGGGGTCAATCTCCTTGGAGGGGACACCTCCTCTTCACCCGGCGGGCTTTTCATCAACGTGGCTGCCATGGGGGAAATGGCGGAGGAGGAAGTCCTTTACCGAAAAGGGGCCTCCCCCGGTGACCTCATCTACGTAACGGGAAGCCTGGGCGGTTCAGCGGCGGGTCTGAAACTCCTCAAGGGCGAGTTATCCTGCAGAGAAGAAATCGGTAAAGTCCTGTTAGCTCTTCACAACCATCCGGAGCCCCGGTTGAAGCCCGGGCGGTTGATCGCGGAATCCCGGGCCGCCTCGGCCATGATAGACGTGAGTGACGGACTCCTGTCGGACCTCGGTCACATCTGTGACGCGAGCCACGCGGGGGCACGAATCTTCATGGAACTGCTCCCCGTCTCCGGGGAACTCACCACCCTGTGCCGGGGCCGGAGCTTGGATCCCCGCGATCTGTCGCTTCATGGTGGTGAGGACTATGAACTCCTCTTCACCGTGCCACCGAAAAACAGGCAGCTCATTGAGGAAACCATGGAATTCAGTCAGGCCTGCCCCTTCACACGGGTGGGTGAAATGACCAAGGAAAAGGGAGTCAGGGTGGTCACTAAGGACGGGGCTGAGGAGGAGGAGCGGGCCAGCAGGGGATTTGATCACTTTCTTTCAGGAGATGGATGAAACCATCCAGGAAATGGTCCGTTTCTTCCTTGAGAACCTGCGCGGTTTCTTCATGGATTTTCTTTACGCCCAGACCCAGCCGCAGGAAATCCAGGAACTGGGGATCAAGCCCCAGGAGATGTGTGTGGGGCGCGTCATCGCTGGTGGTGAGTCTCCTCAATTCGGTCATGATCCGGTCTGAAAAGGTGTGAAATGCCTGGGCAAAAGTTCTGCTTTGAAGCCAGTGGATGCGGTCCTGCAGAACGACCCGGGTCAACAGATAGGCATGGGAGCGGGGATCACCAAAACCACCGAGGAGGGGATGGTCCCGAAAAGAACTGGTCCGGTGGATCTTTTGTTCACTTCTTTCCGAGGCGATTCTTTCGAGGAGGCGCTTTCCCCAGCCCATGAGATTGAACAGGGGGTTGAACTCCCGGCTGGAGTAACGGAAGGTATCCAGCCCGTCCGCCAGATGGAGCCAGAAGCGTCGAGCTCCCACAGAAAGTCCCAGAAAGGTCCTGGATTCAGGGCAGTTCTCCCTGCCGCACTTGCCGGCATAGTCCACCCTTTGGCGCAGATCATTTCCGCCATGACGGGCAGGATGGAGCAGGCAACCCGCCTGCCTGAAAGAAGGATCCAGGTAACCCATTGCCCAGCAGCTGAACCCGGATATGGGCTTGGGGCGGCTCTCCCCTTCGCTGAAGGCCCTCGTGTTTTCCCTCAGCACCCTTTGGAGGATCGTCCGGTATTGAATGTGTTCATATCCTGCGGGGCGAATGGGAGGGCAGCAGGCAAAGCAGCTCTTTTCAGGGTCCGGAAGGCAGAGGGTGGGCTCGGGGCGG
This sequence comes from uncultured Desulfobacteraceae bacterium, assembly GCA_964443285.1. Classification (GTDB taxonomy): domain Bacteria; phylum Desulfobacterota; class DSM-4660; order Desulfatiglandales; family Desulfatiglandaceae; genus CAYUCJ01. The sequence continues at coordinate 5,856 of CAYUCJ010000210.1, forward strand.
CATGGGCCGGGAACGTTCGATAACGCTTCATCTTTCATGGTTTTTTTTTCCGGGTTCCCGGCCGTTGCTCACGAGATCGTCCCTCCGTTTCCTGGCCAACTCCCGCTTGTCGGTCACCTCGTCTGATTCATCCACGATTTCACGACCCAGGATCTCTTCGAGGATGTCCTCGAGGGTGATCAGACCGGCCAGGCCCCCATATTCGTCAAGGACCACGAAGAGGTGCTGCCTGAGCTCCAGGAACTCCCTCAGCACCCGGCTCAATGGGGCGGATTCAGAGACAAAATGGACAGGCCGCATGAGTTCTGTCAGAC
>CAYUCJ010000211.1:0-6154 GCA_964443285.1 uncultured Desulfobacteraceae bacterium
GCACCGGGAGCCTTTCAGACAGAATCTCGGCTATCTCCGTTGACGGCGTAATGGGATAGCCCGCATAAAATCCCAACCCCGCATAGATTGCACCTTCTGCGACGGCCTCATTACCCTGTATAAATCTTGCCTTTTGTACCACAGGTTTTCCCCTTAAAGCAGTTCTATGGCCAGATCAGGACATCGCAGTTCGCAGAGGCCACACCTGCTGCATTGGTCCGGATGGGCCCATCTGGCCTTTCCTTCCCTGTCCAGATCCAGGGCATCTTCAGGACAGAACGCCACACAGATTCCACATCCCTTGCACCATTCCCTCTGAACGAACAACGTTTTTTCGGCTTTCGCTTTTTTGTTCTGGCCCATTTTCTCCCTGTTCTTCATCGATAGAACCGCAAAAAGTCGGTGCTTGGGCTCTTTACTCACGGAAACCGAAAAGTGCGATTTTCGGCTTTCTTACAAATCAAGGGGTTGCGTTGCAACCCATTGATTTGCGCGCCCGTCCATGGGCGCGGCCGGCATTCCATTCCGGAAGCTTGAGCCTTCTATACCAGTCCCTGGTCCAGCATGGCGTCCACCACCTTGACGAACCCTGCGATGTTGGCCCCGGCCATGTAATTCCCAGGCTCTCCATACTCTGTGGATACATCCAGGCAGGTCTTATGGATGCTTTTCATGATGTGCTGAAGCCGCTGATCCACTTCTTCCCGCGGCCAGCTCAATCTCATACTGTTCTGGGCCATCTCAAGCCCGGAAACGGCAACCCCACCGGCATTTGAGGCCTTGCCGGGGGCGTAGAGGACTTTGTTGTCCAAGAAGACGTGGATGGCATCCGGTGTCGAAGGCATGTTGGCGCCTTCACAAACCAGGGCTACACCATTGTTCACCAGGTTGAGGGCATCCTTTTCGTTGATCTCATTCTGTGTCGCACAGGGGAAGGCACAGTCGGCTTTATGATCCCAAAGAGGGTTGTGGTCCAGTGACAGATCTACTTCCGTGTAGACTGCCTTCGGATACTTCTCCGCGTATTCCCTGATCCTGCCGCGCTTGACATTCTTGAGTCTCATGATATGGGCCAGTTTCTCTCCATCGATGCCTTTTTCTTCCAGGATATATCCGGAAGAATCAGAAACCGTGACCACCTTGCCTCCCAGCTCGATGATCTTTTCGATGGCATACTGGGCCACATTCCCCGCCCCGGAGACGAGGCAGGTCTTGCCTTCGAGGCTGTCACCCCCGACCCCAAGCATCTCGGCGGCAAAATAGACGCAGCCATAACCGGTCGCCTCCGGACGGATCAGGCTCCCACCCCAACCAAGGCTCTTGCCCGTGAGGATACCGGTGAATTCATTCCTCAGTTTTTTATACATCCCGAAAAGAAAGCCGATCTCCCTGGCACCCACGCCTATGTCACCGGCGGGAACATCCGTATTCGAACCGATATGCCTGAACAGCTCCATCATGAAAGACTGGCAGAACCGCATGACCTCGTCATCGGATTTTCCTTTTGGGTCAAAATCGGACCCGCCCTTGCCGCCTCCCATGGGAAGGGTCGTCAGGGCATTTTTGAAGACCTGCTCAAAGGCAAGGAATTTGAGGATACTGAGGTTGACGGAAGGATGAAGCCGCAATCCACCCTTGTAGGGACCGATGGCACTGTTCATCTCTATCCTGAAACCCCGGTTTACCCTCACCTGGCCCTGGTCATCCATCCAGGGCACTCTGAACATGATGATTCTTTCCGGTTCGGTAATCCTTTCCAGTACGGCCATCTTCCGGTATTGCGGATTTCGATCCAGGACCGGCTGTATGGATTCGAGAACCTCCAGAACCGCCTGGTGAAACTCTTTCTGATCAGGATCCCGTGATCCTATGACTTCCATTATCTCTGGCATGTTATTTCTCCTTCGATTGAATTCATCAAATCCTCTCCTACCTTCTCAGCCACCAATGACAGCTCTGGGATATTTCATCAGAGGGTTCATGGGGGCTTCCGGTGACAATTGCACACAGTGATCTACTACTATCTATCTTGACAGTCAATGGTTTTTCCACCCGAATGTGTCTCAAGAAAGACGTCTCTTTGACGACCGGCTGGCTGTCAAGCCATGACCAGTCCAGGAAATCTCCTGTGCCCTCCGTAACGGTGATATAATGGATCCCGAGCGAGGTGATGTTCAGGAAAAAATGAGAGCCTTGTGAGGGATCGGCCTTCATTTTCTCGTTTCTCAGTTCAACAATCGCGCCCACTGCCGAGATATCTTTCCACTGGACGGGTATACCCAACCAGCGGTCCGCCGAGCCCCATCTCCCGGGACCGATCAGGAGATAGGGAGACTGTTGAGATGACAGGTCGGCATTCATTCTAGCAACCTCTCTTGCTATCTCTACGGTGGATTCAGCCTTGAAATCGTCCGGTTTGACGTAGACGATATCCTTGAGATTCTCCTTTACCCCGTGACCCAGGGCCTGGGCGGACCGACAGATGGCTTTTTCCAGTTCCGTTTCGGTGATGTGCACATCGAAACGCTCCACATCGGAGACCATGGGCCTCACCTGGAGAAAAAAGAAATCACCTTTCCGGCCCTTTTCCGACCTCATGTTTAAAGAGAACTCTATTTCCACGGGACACCCAAGGCACCTGCTTCCCAGGGACAAAAGGTCGTTCAGAAGGGCCGGCAGGGGAAAGAGATTGTGCTTAATAATGGACGAAAAGGTCAGCACCTTAGGGCCCGGTATGAACCCCGTATCCCGCAACCGATGCTCCTCGGGGATATAGGTGCTGGACAGCATTTTCACAGGGAGCTCCTCTTCGGCATCATCCACATCCCTTTTTACCAGGTTGGAATTTTTTGAAAAATTGAGTTCTTCCGGATAGTTTCGGATTCTCAGGGCATAGAAATACCGCTGGGCGTTTTCAAGAATATCATCCACCGTGGAAAACTGGGGAGTGGCCTGCGGATATTTTGGTGAAAACCTCAAGGATTTCTCACCTTCCACCACCGTCTTGCCCAGGCCCAGTGCAATACCGGCGATGCCGTCTTCGGGTTTCATGGGATCAACGGGGTAGAAATTGTAGGACTGTGCGACCCCGGCCAGGGTCGGGTAGAAGAACTCCCCGTGTTCCTGACCTGCCAGTTGTTGAATGATGACGCCCATGGCCTCTTCCTGGGGTTGGGTGGAAATACTCCTGGAGTAGCTTTTGGGGCTTTCATAATAGGTGGATGCATAAACCAGCTTGACCGCTGTCATGAGATGGTGGAGTCGTGTCTGAAAATCCGGGTGGTTGTTGGGGATCATGTAGGTCTGGTAGATCCCGGCAAATGGTTGGAAATGAGCGTCCTCCAAAAGGCTTGACGAGCGTACCGAGAGTGGGTGGTTGACATGGGACAGAAAGGCCTCGAGCTCCCTGGACAGCCACTCGGGCATCACTCCCTCCAGGAAGGCTTCCATCACTTCCTGATCAATGTACCCTTCTTTGGCGAAATGCTGGAGGTTATTCTCGTTGACGAAAGACTCGAACCCGTCGGTGCAAATGACGAGCGTCTTGGGAACCACGATATTGATTTCGGGATATTTTTTGTGGAGTTCACCTTCATTGTGGAGCAATGCTGACATGAAGGCCAGGCCGCGTGCCTTGCCGCCCAAGGACCCCTGCCCTATCTTGACGAAATCCATGGCATCGGGATCGTAATAAAGCCCCTTGAACTGGGCCACAACGCCCTTCTGGCGCCATTTCCGCAGGGTGTGAATTTTGGAAATGATATAGGCTCTCATTTCGTCGCAGTTCTCAAATTCAGTAGCATCGACCGCCCTGAAGGCAGAGGCGAGGGTGAATTCGGAACGTGCCATAATCCACTTGGAAAAATGGTTGTGTTTCCCGAGATACCAGAGACATTCATCCGGAACAGCGGCCACTTTGATCTCCAGTTCGTGGAGATTCGTAGCGCGGTCGATTTGCGTGCCGTCGGGCATGCAAAACACAAAATCCCCAAAACCGAGGTGGGTCATGAAAAACTCGTGCAATTCCTCAAGCAGGTTCGGGCTGTTTTTATCCAGGAAAACGGCCGGGATCTGATCGGCGTTCGCCTTGTTCCCCGACTCGGAACTCAGGAGCAGCAGGGGAAGGTCGGGGATCTCTCTTCTGATCCTCGAGAGGAGAAGGAAGCCCGCGTCGTCCTTCAACATGCCCTCTTTGGGGAGGCGGGTGTCGGAAATAACCCCGAAAAGAAAGTTCCGGTACTTCTGATAGAGCTCCATGGCCTCTTCATAGCTCTGGGCCAGGAGGATCTTGGGTCTTGCCCTCATCAAGAGCAGACGGTGTTCCTCATTGAGCCCTCCCTGCAGCACCGCCTGTGTCTGCTTCACGATCTCCTTGTAGATCAGAGGCAGTATGGAGGAGAAGTAGACCGGCGAATCCTCCACCAGGATGAGGACCCGGACCATGGCCTTCTGGGTGTCAAAATCCACGTTGATGGCGTCTTCGGCATTCTTGACCAGGGCCAGGAGCAAATCCGCATGACCGGACCAGATGAAAATCTTGTCAACACCGGAACAATTTCTGTTTTCCGGAAGGGGATAGATGGACCTGACGCTGTGCGCCAGGAGGATAACGGGGAGATTTTCATTCCTCCGCTTTATTTCCAGGCTCAGGGAAAAGGCATCCATGTCCCCCAGGTGTGGCATCATGATCACCATATCCACCTTTTTTCGGTCCACGAGCGACAGTGCCTCGTCGGCCGAAGAAGCCCGGATCACCCTTGGTGGCTGGCTGAGATTAAGGCCGCTGTATTCATTGATGATCTGCGATGCCAGGCTGGTATCCTCTTCGAGGATGAACGCATCATAAGGACTCGAAACCAATAAGATTTCTCTGATTTTAACGGCCATCAGCTCGTGAAAGGCCTTGAAGTGCGAATAGAATTCAGTGGGTGTTGAGTGGTTCGTCTCCGTCATGGTGCCTCATGTCTCAAGGGATCTTATTCATGGGTTGATAATGATCGAATTGCAAAAGGCCCGGTCCTCAGGATTTCAAAAAAATTCATCATTTATGATGTGAATCTATCATGGGGAGGTGGATTATGCAAACCTTCTGTCCCATCTCTTCTGTGAACCGTCTTCGCCTCCAGGAAGCCATTCGTTCTTCTCGCTGCAATCACCGTATCAAAGAGGTCACGCTGGAGACAGAACAGGGGATCTTCCTTTGGGAGATATACCTTCTTCCCCTGAAGGAACTTCTGCGCGGTCTCCTGGAACATCACCTTCTGGAGGGTTCGAACCCAATCAAACGGCGTTCCCACTAGGAGATGCTCCAGGTAATCGGCGCACGCTTCATCCTCAGGAGCGGGCCATCGGGCCCGGTTCCCCATGGCCACCAGGGTCACTTTTTCAGGGTTCTTTTCCTGGAGATATTGGGAGATGGCCCGGGCCATAGTGAAGCTCCCCAGGATCACTTCATCGGCCGTGCCAGAGGCTGCGTCAACACCCGTCACTCCGGCTGTCGTGCGGTGAACAACGGTCCTGCCCCTGAAAAAGGTCTCTCCTTTCTGAATAATATGCGTTGGGGAGTTCCCCATGTCCGCGTCTTTGAGCGGCACCTCGTTCACTTCACCCACCAGCACCCATCCCGGGTTTTGATGCTTCAATGTTCCGGCCCTTTCAGAATCCGGTTCCATGATCAATCGCCCGGCGCCGAAATGAAAAAACAGGGGCGCGCACGTGAAGGCCCTGAAGACATCGATAACGACGACGGTCCCTTCAGCAGAACGGGCCCCATCCAGACAGCTTTTGCGAATAATCTCCATTGTTTTTACCTGCGGTTCCCCCTACCGAAGGCCTTTCCCTTCTTATTCTGATGCCGGATGTTTCCGGTAGGCCAACATCATTTTGATTTCTCCATAGGAGTAGTCAACTCCCAGGGCATTTTTTACTTCACTGAGGGAATTGTTGTGATCCGTAGCAAGTTCCTTTTCAATGGCCTGTTGTTTTTCAGGTGAAAGCAGCTTGTTGATATCTAATTCGCCTTTCTCCACAAAATAGGCCAGATGCCCTTCAATGGTAGATTGTACCAGGCCTCTTTCTTGTGCAATCCGGGCGATAGTGAATCCGTTATTGAACATATCGAAACTTACCTGTTTTGTGCCCGAAGGTGGAGCCG
>CAYUCJ010000212.1:0-6133 GCA_964443285.1 uncultured Desulfobacteraceae bacterium
TGAAAAACATGATGCGGATCGTTTCGGTGATGCGGTAGATGGCGTAGCTGTTCATCCGCTCGAAGATCCTCCGGGCCTCTTCCACCGCCTTAATAATCACCGAAAGCCCGGGCATCGTGAGCACCAGGGAAGCTGCTGCACGCGCAGCGTCAGTGGCACCGGACACGGCAATGCCTACTTCCGCCTGTTTTAGGGCGGGCGCATCGTTCACCCCGTCGCCCGTCATGCCCACCAGGTGACCGCGTGCTTGTAAGGCCTTTACAATGCCGTACTTGTGCTCGGGGAAGACCTGGGCGAAGCCCTCGGCTCGTTCAATCTGCATCGCGGCTTCCGAGCTCAAATGGGCGGGATCCGTACCCCCTGCAAAAAAGCGGTCAGCGGGCTGGATGTTGTCTCCCAGGCCGAGTCGCCCCGAAATCTCCCTGGCAATCGCCTCGTTGTCACCGGTCACCATTTTGACTTCAATGCCATGCTGCTGAGCCCGTGCAATCGTGTCGGCCGAGTCTTCCCGCGGCGGATCAAAGAGGGGCAGGATCCCGAGGAATCGCCATGAACGGCCGTCCTCTGCACGCGCTACGCCCAGTGTGCGGTATCCCCTTTGGGCAAAATCGTTGACGATTTTGTCAGCTTTGCGTCTGGTAGCGTCATCGGCCTGAGCGAGATCAAGTACGACCTGGGGTGCACCTTTTGTGACCTTGAAGGTACTACGCCCCTGGGTGTCTTCGATGGTGGCCTCCGTACGCTTTGCCACCGGATCAAAGGGGACAAAATTAACCTCCTTATAGCCTTTCAGAACCGCAGGATCCCGGAGTCCCCCCAGGACCGCCAGGTCGATAGCGTCTTGATTTTCCTCCTTTGAAGCCAGTGCCGCGTTCAGAATCAGCTCCTGGGCCTCTCCGGATGTGAAGGGAACGGGATCACCCAGGGTGAGCTTGTTCTGGGTCAGGGTTCCGGTTTTGTCGGAGCAGAGTATGTCAATACCCGCCATTTCCTCTATGGATTCCAGGCGGGCCACGATAGCCTTCATCTTGGAGAGTGCCAGTGCGCCCACCGCCATGGTGACCGAGAGGACTGCCGGCATGGCCACCGGTATGGAGGCCACCGTGAGAATAAGAGCAAATTGGAACAGTTCAAGCATGGGCGCATGCCGGACGATCTGCGCGACAACCAGTATCGAGACCAGTCCCAGGCTCAGATAGATCAAATAGTTGCCGATATGCAATACTGCTTTCTGGAAATGAGAGACGGCCCCTGCGCTCTCCACCAGCGTGGCTGTATGGCCAAAATAGGTGTCCATCCCTGTGCTGGTCACCAAGGCGACCATCTCCCCTTGTTTCGCCACAGATCCCGAATAGCAGATGTCGCCCTTCTTTTTGCTTACAGGCAGCGATTCACCGGTGAGACCGGACTGGTCGACGCTGAGGTAGTCCCCTTGAATCAGCTTGATATCCGCCGGGATCACATCCCCAAGGCGCAGACGAATCACATCCCCCGGCACAATCTCTCTGGCATCCGCCTCCTGCCAGTTGCCATCTCTCAAGACCCGGGCCTTAATAGCCAGTTTCTTCTTGAGTGCTTCCACTGCGTTGCCGGCCTGGTATTCCTGCCAGAAGCCCACCACTGCATTGAAGACCAGAAGAACCACAATAATGATGAAATCGGGCCAGTGCCGCACCACCATAGAGAGGATGGCTGCCACTTCGATCATCCATGGGATCGGCCCCCAGAAATAGCCCAGGAGCTTGAGAAACGGATGAACGTTTTTTTGGGCAAGTTCATTATAGCCGTATTGCTCCAGCCGGTCTTTTGCTTCGGACGCGGAAAGCCCCTTTTCATTCGAAGCCAGGAGCTTCATGAGTTCAGGGATGGGCGTCTTTGCTACTACCTTGGGATCTAGGGCGTTTCTCTGCATCATAACCGCCTATCGTACCACCACTTGAACAGGGGCCTTTTGGCCGGTTCGGTGGTCAAGGGCAAGAATCATGATCCCTTGATGTGGTCCAAGGGTGCTTGTCAGGGTATCAAGGTCCTGGGCGCTTGTGATGGCATGCCTGTTGATCTGAAGGATGATATCTCCAACTTCGAATCCTGCGCGGCCGAGGGGACCTTTCGGGTCCACCCACGCGACAGCCACTCCCTGCTGGGGATGCAGACCATATTTTTCCGTCTCATCTTTTGTGACGGGACGGACCGTGACACCAAGACGGTCTTTCACCGATGCGGAGAAAAATTTCGCCGCATCTTCCAGGTTCCCGATTTTGAGCGTGATTTCAACTTGTTTTCCATCGCGTAAGACCGTTGCTTTTGTTTCAGCCCCGATGGGTGTTGTGGCAACATCATTTCGCAATGTATCGGCATCTTTGATATCCTTTTCCCCAAACTTCAATAAGATATCGCCCCTTTTCAGCCCGGCCTTTTCAGCCGGTCCCCCTTTGACCACATCGGCAATCAGGGCACCATTGAGGCCTTTTGCCCCAAAGGACTTCGCAAGGGCAGGGGTAAGGTTCTGGATGCTGACACCGAGCCAGCCCCGCACCACTTTTCCATGGGCAATGAGTTGTTTTGCAACCTGGAGGGCCATGTTGCTCGGGATGGAAAAACCGATGCCCTCAAAGCCACCTGACTGGGACATGATGGCTGAATTAATCCCGATTACCTCTCCCTGGAGGTCCAACAGAGGGCCGCCGCTGTTGCCCGGATTGATCGCGGCGTCGGTCTGCAGAAAATCTTCATAGCTGCTCGGGTTCATGATTCCGGTACGATGCTTGGCGCTGATGATCCCCTGGGTGACCGTTTGACTGAGGCCCAGGGGCTGGCCGATGGCAACCACCCATTGGCCCACCTGCACGTTGTCGGAATCACCGAAGGTTGCAAAGGGCAGCGGTCTGTCAGCGGAAATCTTGATCACGGCAAGGTCTGTTTTGGGGTCTGCCCCCACCAGTTTCGCCGGATAATGTTTGCCGTCGGACAAGAGAACGTCAATCTTGCTGGCACCACCGGCGACATGGTTATTGGTCAGGATATGGCCCTGCGCGTCCATGATAATGCCGCTTCCAAGTCCTTTCAATTCACGTTTGAATTTCCGGGGACCCCTCGGGGTACCAAAAAATTGTTGAAAGAAGGGGTTGTTCTCAAAGGGAAACATGGGATTCACGACTTCCTGATATTCTGTTACTTCAACGTGAACCACGGTTGGAAGGGCCTTTTTGGCAACACGTTCTATCGCGGCACTCCAGTCAGCCTGCGTTTTTGACTTTGTTGCGGTCGGGGCCTGAGCAGGTTGCGATGATATGGCTGTCTCTTTGGGCTTGGCGGCCTGTTCATCTTTTTTGTTACAGGCGGTAAAGAGCCCTGTAGCGAGAAATACAAAGGCAATCACCACCAAGAAGATGTTAAGCCGTGAATAAGACGCCTGATACTTATCATTGGATTCATGTATTTTCATGATCGTTTTCCTCCTTTTTACAGCAAAACGGGATTCAAAATTTCACCGATCCTGGTTCTTTTTTCACCAGAAAGATGGAGCAAGGCATTTTCCGGATAATCTCTTCATTGCTGCCTCCAAACAAAAAGTGCTCCAAATGCCCCTCCTCATGGGCAAGCATGATGAGGAGGTCTATGTTTTCTTCCTGAACTACTTTTAAGATCTCCTTTGAGGGTTCCCCCGCTTTGACCAATTCCTTCACAATCAGGTCGCCGGATTTCTCAGAAGCAATGACGGCATCCAGCGCCGCCTTTGCCTTTTCTTGAATTTTCCTATACTCTTCTTTTAGGGATACCATTGGCAGGTTCCACCCTTCGTATCCGAATGGGTTATGAATCACATGAATAACGTACAGCTCGGCCCCGTATTTTTTCGCCATGGATATTCCCTGACGGACGGCATTCCGACAATATTGGGTCATTCGGCTTACCACCAAGATTCGTTTTATATCTTTCATCGATTCTCTCCCTTTCTTGCTGTTTAGTTTCTTTTTTCTGTCCCATTTGCCTTTACTATATGAACCTGATATTGCTTCAGGATTTCAGGAATATTACAATCCGGAAAGGTTGTCGTGGGGAGGTCCCAATAGCCCGGGTAGTGTACCGGTCTATGGAAGTCTTCCTTCATATCTTTTTCGACAACTGGTTTGCGGCCGTGAGCAATGGGTCCCACACCGGGCCGAAGGGTGGGGCATAGGCCAGGTCGGATTGACTGAACGCATCCACGGTCATCCCCGCGTGCAGGGCCACTGCGGCGGCGTCTATGCGGTGAGCCACCCCCTCTTTTCCCACCATCTGCACCCCGAGCAGGCGGCCGGATTTCCTGTCGCCCACCATCTGTACCCCGATGGTGGATGCGCCCGGATGGGCATGTGCACGGGTTCTTCCCTTGATCATGACTTCAATGGGTTCAAAGCCGGCATCAATAGCCTCCGCCGGATTCAGGCCGGTCCTGGCCACCTGGAGATTGAACACCTTGAAGACGGCCGTCCCGACGATGCCCGGGAGCATTTTTGCCCCACCGGTTACATTGTCCGCCACCGCCCAGCCAGCCCGGTTGGCCCTCAGGGCCAGCGGAACCCAGGTCTTGCGGCCTGTCACTACATGATAGGCGTCTGCGCAGTCACCGGCTGCATAGATATCCTGTTCTGATGTCCGGAGGGATTTGTCGACGGCGATGGCCATCTTTTTGCCCAATTGAAGACCCGCGTCTTGGGCCAAACCGGAGTTCGGCCTGACGCCAATGGCCGCCAGGACCATCTGGGCATCGAGTTTCAGGTCCTGACAGCCGACCTTCAGGTCGCCGTCCACCTGCTCGATTGCTCTCACCTCTTGACCGGGATAGATGGCGACGCCATTGGCAGTGACCTCTTCCTTGACCATTGCAGAGAGATCTTCATTCATCCAGGGCAGAAAAACGGGCCGCGTTTTGACCATGGTCACGTCCAACTGCCTGGCACGGAGGGCCTCACACATCTCCAGGGCGATATATCCCATCCCGATGATGATGACCTTTCTGGTCTTGTGATCAGCCATGAAACGCTTGATTCTCCTGCCGTCCTCAAGGTTTTTCAAGCCCATGACTCCGGGAAGATCAAAGCCCGGCAGACCAGGGATGATGGCGGACGCCCCGGTGGCGATGAGCAATTTGTCATAAGGCACCTGAAAAGATTTTCCGCCGCAGGTGGTTCCCCGGACTGCTTTTTGCACAGGATCAATAGCCTCCACCCGGTGGCCCGTCCGAAGGTCTATCCCCTGTTTTTCCCGGAACACCCGGGGATGTCTCACAATAAGATCATCCATTTCCCTCGTCGGGTCAGCTATATTATAGGGCATTCCACAGGCGCTGTAGGAAACATCATCGGTCTGTTCCAGTACCATCACCTCTGTACCGGGTTGTCTTCTCTTGGCGCGGCTTGCCGCGCTCATGCCGGCAGCATCACCACCGATGATCACGAATTTCATGCCTCCTCCTCCTCATCGGGACGGGCCGCATAATAAACCATCCCATCCCGACGCTCCGTTGCGAGCTGTTGACTTCGTGTCAGCCTGCCCACATATTTTGAAACTTCATTCATGTGCATGCCGAAGACTTCCGCGATCTGTTCGGCTGTGCACGGCCTGCGTTGCAACATGGCAAGAATGGCGTCCTGGCCTGTGTCAAAACGGCTACCGGACCTTGCTTTGAATTCGGCAATGATCTCCGCGGGTGGATCGAATAGAGTGGAGAGCGCCTGCATCTCTTCTCTGCCGAGGGGAATGGCGAAATGTTCAGCCGGCGGCCTGATAGCGGTATTCAGTTGCACACGGTCCGGGGCTATACTCTTTGCCAATGCCGAGATCTTCTTTACGTCTTCGGGAGCCGCATTTATCCCCTTGATTAGAAAGAGTTCGAGGAACAGCCTGCCCTCGAACTCTTTGCGAAACGCCCTCTCCCCTTCCACCAGGTCTTCGAAACGGAGTTCCGGATGCGGTCGATTCACCCGTGCATAGGACGCATCATCCCAGGCGCTGAGGGAAACCTTGACGACACTGGCGTGAGCAGCGGCCCGCCGGACTTCCGGGAGATAGAGCATGGTGCCGTTTGTCAGGAGGAGAGCGGGAATCTTGCTCTTTTCACGAATAAATTCAAGGACCTCTCCAAAACGGG
>CAYUCJ010000213.1:0-4846 GCA_964443285.1 uncultured Desulfobacteraceae bacterium
GAGTGATTAGAAAGCATTTGAAAAAGATTGTCAGGTTCGGTTCCTCTTCGTTCCCCACAGGTTGCCGCTTGCGGCGTGAATGAGCTTCTTACGATTCCATCACATTCAGTCCTGTTGCCTTTCGGCGCTTCGAATCATCAGAACGGGTTTTTTCGACCTCCTGATAACCCGGTCGGCCACACTACCCATGGCCCACCGGCTGATGCCCCCGCGTCCGTATGTGCTCATGACGATGACGCTGCCGTATTTTTCCGCGTGGGCCAGGATCTCTCCCGCCGGATCGCCGTAGCGGACGTGCACTGTAACCTTCAATCCTTTCTGCTCCAGGTCGGCCGAGACTTTTTCGAGGTATTTCTCGGCGGCTTCAATCACCTCGGACTCAAATTTCTTGGTGTCTGCCGCCGGAAAGGGGTAAAAAAACGCAACCCTGAGGAGTTGAATCTCCCCGCCTTGAAGTCGAGCCAGATCCTCCACACGGTCAAGTATCCCTTCCGCAAGGGAAGAACCATCCAGGGGAACCACTATCTTGGAGAACATGATGACTGTTCCTCCTTCCACTCGTGCAGAATTGCTAATTTTCTCTATATCCCACCATAAACTCCCAGAACCTTCCCCAGGGCTTGTAGAGAAACCGGTAATAGAGCGATGCCACGCCGCCGGGAAGGTAAATCATCACCAGGATCAGGATGACGCCGTAGATGACCAGGTGAAGGCCGGGAAGATTGGAGGCGCCGGAGCGGATCAGTTCCATGGCCACCAGGAACGGAAAGGCGATAAACGCGCCGCCCCAAAGGCTTCCGCGACCGCCGATGTAGGCCACGGCCAGCACCTCTACCGTCTTGGAAGTATGCATCAGGTCAGGGGTCAGTATCCCCATGTAGTGTGCGTAAAATCCACCCAGCCAGCCTGCTATGGTACAGGAGAGGGTAAAATTGACGATCCGGTAGTAAGTGGGGTTTATCCCTGAAGTCCGTGCCGCCTCCATGTTCTGCCCGATGGCCTTGAAGGCCAGCCCCATCTTGCTGCGAGTGACCCATCTGCAGACGACGTAAACAACAAACAGCATGATGATCATCATGTAATAATAGGGTAAATTGGACTCGGTTTCGAACATCTTGGTTACCTGGAGTCCCAGGGCCCCGCGGGTCAGCCAGACCATCTTGATGCAGAGGCCCATGAGTGCCAGGCCGATGAACCAGGCCATGACCGCTGCAAAAATGCCGCGCAGCCGAAGGGTCAGGGCACCGGTCAGGAAACCCAATACCCCCGAGGCCAGGGCCCCCGCAAAGACACCGATCCAGGGCGGCAGCCCAAGCCGCACCGCCAGGAGGGCCGAGGTGTAGGCGCCCAGTCCCAGGATAGCGGCGAATCCGAAATTGACGATATTGATGAAACCGGCGGTGAGATCAAAGGCGATGGACGAGGCGGCAGTGAAGGCGATGATGCTCAACCACCGGAGCAGGTATTGATCGTTGAAGGGCGGTATGAAGGGCAAGACCGCCAGGATAACCAGGAGCAGTGCCCCCAGTGGAGTCAGACACAGCCGGTCCAGCATTCGACTCAGAAAGTCCATCTCACTTTTTGAATGACCCGTTTTCATGTGTGCTCTCCTACTGGTCCAGGGCACCCCGGACTTCCGAACCAAAGACGCCGCTCGGTTTGAAAATGAGTACAAGAATGATGATCACCGATGGAACGACGAACTCCCATCCCGCGCCGAAATATTCGAGCGTCAGCACTTTGAGGAGTGAAACCATGAAACCTCCGATCAAGGCTCCCATCACGTTTCCCAGTCCCACAAGGATGACCACAAACCAGGCCATGTAGAGGGGCTCCAACCCCACCGTGGGATAGGAAGGATACATGAACAGCAGGCTGGCCCCTGCCACCGCCGCCATAGCGCAGCCGATGGCCATGGTCAATATCATGATGTAATCCAGGTTGATCCCCACCATGAGGGCCCCCATCTCATCCTGAGCCACGGCCCGGATGGCCTGCCCGGTGCGGGTGTACTTCATGAATACCCAGAAACCGATCACGATGACAATGGACAGGACAAAGGCCATCACCCGGTCTATGGACATGAAGACACTTGCTATGGATACCACGCCGGGCCAGTAATGGGGTATGCCCTTGAAGTCTGCCCCGAAGAGGAGCTGGTGAGCGTTGACGAGGACCACGCTGATGCCCACCGTCAGCAGGAAGGAGTTCATGACCCAGTTGGCCCTGCTGCGTTTCCTCAGGGGGTTGAAGCAGACCCGTTCTGTCACGGCGCCCGCCAACCCGCCCACCAGGGCGGCAGCGATCAGAGCCATGAAAGGGGCCACCATGGTCAGAAAGGCGCTGGGGTGGGCGGCGAGGTAGGCAGGCACGGGCCTGATCACATAGTAGGCCGTCAGGCCTCCGATCATAAAGTATTCACCGTGGGCGAACTGGGCAATGTTCAGGACGCCCAGGATGACGGCCAGACCCATGGCAACCAGGCCCAGCATGCCCCCTGTCACGACCGTGTTCACCAGGATGTAAGGTCCCCGGTCCCAGGTGCCCACCACAAGCAAAACAAGCGATATCATAACGGTAATGCCGCCGGCGGTCTTTAACCAGTCAAATATTCTTCTAAACAGCGACTTCAGCATCTGATTTGTCCTCCGTTGTGCCCAGATCGGGCTAAATGCCCAGGAATACCTTTCGGACGTGCGCGTTGCCTGCCAGGTCGGCGCTGGGCCCTTCCAGTTCGATCCGGCCGTTTTCCAGAACGTACCCCCGATCTGTCACCGACAGGGCCATGGTCACATTCTGCTCCACCACCAGGATGGTCATTCCCCTGTTCCGGAGGGTATTCAGGGATGCGAAGACCTGTTCCGTCAACTGGGGGGCCAGCCCAAAGGAGGGCTCGTCCACCAGCAGTAAATCGGGATCGGCCATCAGGGCGCGACCGATGCCGAGCATCTTCCGCTCCCCCCCGCTCATGGTGCCGGCCAGTTGGTTCCTCCGCTCTTCCAATCTGGGGAACAGTTCGTAGACAAATGCGAGTTGCTTGTTCTTTTTATCCTTGTCTCGTATGGTATAGGCACCCATGAGGAGGTTTTCATGGACCGTCATGTTGGTAAAGAGGTTCATCTCCTCTGAGATGTAACTGATGCCCATTTGTGCAACCTTGTTTCCAGCAAGCCCACCGATATCTTTTCCCCTGAAAAGGACCTGCCCGCTCAAGGGCTTCAGGATACCGGCGATCGTCTTCAAGGTGGTGCTTTTTCCCGCGCCATTGGGTCCTATGAGCGTGACGTACTCACGCTCATCCACTTTCAGGGACACGTCCCTCAGGATCTGGAGGAAACCATACCCCGCATTGAGATCATCTATTTCTAAAAGCACTTGCGCCTCCATTCGGCCGGTCGGTCATTGGGACGGATCTCCTGATCAATGGGCCGCCCCCAGGTAGGCTTCCGCCACTCTGGGGTCCTGGGCCACTTCCTTCGTAGGCCCCTCGGCGATCTTGGACCCAAATTGGATCACCACCAGCCGGTCACAGACATTCATGATGAGTTGCATGATATGCTCGACCATCAAAATGGTCACGCCTTTGTCCTGGATTTTCCGAATGATCTTGATGATGTCCTTCAATTCCCCCTCGGTCAGCCCTGCGGCCAACTCGTCCAGGAAAAGGAGTTTGGGTGACGAGGAGAGGGCCCTGGCCAGGTCGAGCCGTTTGAGCTGCACGGTGTTCAGGCTTTCCGACACGGTCTTTTCCGCTTCAGGGAATTCAACAAACTCCAGCATGTTGCGGCTGTGGGCGATGGGATCATCCACTTTAGTCGACCTGTTCCCAAAAATAGCGGCCGTCATCACATTTTCCAGCGCGGTCATCTTAGGAAAAGGTCTGGGGATCTGGAAGGTCCTGGACAACCCTCGGTGACACATCTTCTCGGGTGGCAGGCCGGTCGTTTCTTCACCAAAGAACTTCACGGTCCCCGAGGTAGGCGGGTTCAAACCGGCAATGGCATTGAGGAGCGTCGTCTTTCCGGCGCCGTTCGGCCCGATGAGACCGACAATCTCGCCCTCATCCACGTGCATGGACACCTTGTCAACGGCTGTCAGTCCTCCGAACTGCTTGGTCACTTCTATCGTTTCTAGTAGACTCATTTGAACCACCAGTGATTTGGGTTCGACGGGGTTCGATGGCCGGAGTGATGGGGCCCTCCGGGGCCTCCATCACTCCCAGCCATCGTCACGAATGACCTTGTAGAAGACGGCGGAAAGGCATTTTGCCGCCTTTCCCGCGCGATCACATGGGCGGTGTGAATGCCTTTTCCTTCATGCTTTCAGGAAAAATGATCGAGCTTTTGCCGTTCTCATACTGGATGACGGGGAAGAAGTAGTGCTCCGTATCCACCACCGGGTCGGGATTGCTTTCTTTGGTCCACTGGTATTCCTTCATCATGATGGCACCGTCGGCTTCGGTAAAGGTCAGCTTGCCCGTGTTGAGCTCATCAACGACGACCTTGTGGATGCCTTCCTTGGTGATCTCCCCGTACTTCTCCAGGGTCCTCTTGAGGACCTTGACGAAAAGGTTGAACCCGTCATAGGAGAGTCCGGATGCAGGGGCGGAAGGCTCATAGCCGAACCTGGCCTTTTTGGCCGCAGCAAAGGCCTTGGCGGCCTTGGAGCCGAACTGGGCCTGGACATCGATGACGCCGTTGGAAGCATTGCCGGTCAGCTTGTACCACTCGCCGACCCAGGAGAGGCCGTTGGCGAAGAGCAGGGCCTTGACGCCCACTTCCCTGTACTGCTTGACCAGCCCTGTCATGGAGGCGGCCCCGGTGGTCGTGCCGCCGACAAAGCTGAC
>CAYUCJ010000213.1:4946-6120 GCA_964443285.1 uncultured Desulfobacteraceae bacterium
CCGGGAACCGGCCAGCCCTTGGCGCTCCAGTAGCTGTACTTCACGGGATCGGACAACCATTTCGTAACGACAATTGCGGCTGCGCCCATACCGAAGATCCAGGGCACCTTGTACTGGGCAGTCAGGTCCATACAGGCCGCTGCTACGGAGCTGTGCCAGTTGATACAGCCCGCCACGATCCCCTTCCGCTCGATCGCCTCGGCAAGGGCGTTGGTCGCTTTGGCCGGGTCGGACTGGGAATCCACCCAGACCACTTCAAGTTTGTACGGGCCCACCTTGCCGCCGATCTTGTCGAGGGCCATCGTGACGGAATCCTTGAACTCCTGCCCTGCCTTGGCGGACGGACCGGTGAAGGGGCCCATGACGCCCACCTTCAGGACCTTGTCAGCCGCGCCGGCAAATGAGGTGAAAAGGAACAACGATGCAACAATTGCAACAATTACCAACAAACGCGTTTTTCCTGTCATGTCTCTCTCCTTTTTCTTTCCAAGAAATAATGAAGTGTTTTCCAATCAGGCCTGGCCGCTCTCGCATCTGGACCCCACTGTTGCAGACCTTCCCGGCCCCATACGCGTAAACCTGGCCGCCGAGCCCCGGGAGAACCCGTTGGCCGAAAATCTTAACCGTTGACAGAAAAACTGCTGTTCTCGTTTACCTCTCGTTTGCGGGAGAAAAAACCCACATCGAGGGTGACGCCGGTGTGCTTCATAAGAAACTGAAAGGGTTTCTCATCGTGGTCATTGCCCTTTTCACAATAATCCACCAGCTCGGCCATCATGATCCCTACGACCGGGGCGGTCTTGTACTGGTTCCCGCTCGACCCGATGGACATGTAGTAGCCCTTCAGGTCCGATTTGTCATAGATGGGGATCCAGTCTGTGGAGCAGTCATACAGATCGGCGATGCCCACCTGCTTGTTGGGAATCCCCAGAGACGGGATCCGCCGGGCCAGACGATAGACCTGGGCCTTGTACTGGGCGTCGGTAATGTTGCGATTGAAGTTATCCGGATCTTCTATCCACTCTTGATGATCACAGTCCGGATCCTCACTCCCTACCAGGATCATGTTGCCCACTTCAGGTCGGAAATAGATGGAGTTGTCGCCGTCCGAGGTGTGGTAACCGTCGTTTATGAAGTCGAACCCCTCCGGTGAGGGAACATGGTGCACCTCGTG
>CAYUCJ010000214.1:0-6095 GCA_964443285.1 uncultured Desulfobacteraceae bacterium
TTCAGGGTCTAGTGGGCGGACGCCTGTGGGAGTTCGAGTCTCCCCTTCGGCACCACAACTTATTGAAATCGCAAGAAATGTTAGATAGTAAGGAAAAGAGGGAAAATTCAAAATTGGCACCAAAAAGGGTGGTTTTGGATTATCTCAGACACAAAATCGACACAAAACCCCCTTTCCGGCTCTGAATGGGGTCTTCCGTATCTGCCAATAGTTCCTATAACTTAATCAATACGACCTGGTTTTCCTCGACCTTGAAAGAGAACTCATCGCCTTCTTCTTTGAAAGTCTTGACCAGTCTCTTGGCAGGAATCCTGATGCCTAACTTCCCGAATTTGATGTTCCCCCCTCCCTTGCCGTAAAGACCCTCGACATTGAAAACCTTACCTGTGCTCAACACCACCTTAAGTATGGCATTCTTGAGTGCCATTCGCGTCACTCCACCCAACTCTTCCATCAACTGTTCGGCATTATGGTCGCCCTTCTCCAGTAGGGTTGTCAGTTTCGGCACATCTACACTCTTCTTTGCGCCAGGCTTTTTCTTCTTTGGCATGACTATTTTCCTCCTCATGGTTTCTATGCGTTCTTTTCGTTCGTCATCTGTCAAACCATCATCACGCTCAAACCACTTTGTTGTAATTGGTTTTTTTGTCATCAACTCCCCATAGGTATGCCTGTCATAGGTTTCATTTGAGGAATACACAATAGATATATAAAAAATAATATATTAGAATGTATAA
This sequence comes from uncultured Desulfobacteraceae bacterium, assembly GCA_964443285.1. Taxonomy (GTDB): domain Bacteria; phylum Desulfobacterota; class DSM-4660; order Desulfatiglandales; family Desulfatiglandaceae; genus CAYUCJ01. The sequence goes on from CAYUCJ010000214.1 coordinate 738, forward strand.
TGTGAAGATCTGCATACATGGAATAGACGACCACAATAGGCAGCACAAGGGAACGGGCTCTGACCTTGAAGGCGCAAGCGAGTTCGAAATACTTGTGGAGACTCTTTGCGAGGAAAAGGACATCTCTGTCGTAGCTGAGGAGTTTTCAACGGAGGTCTGCGAATACAACAATGTTGAAGCCTCGATATGCCATCAAGTTGCCAGCAGAATGCAGCTGCGGCACATTTATTGTGATCCGGTTTCAAGCGAAAGAGGCGAGCTTGGTATCCCTTCACAGGCTGACCTTGTTGAACGGGTGAAGAAAGAACTAGGTGTTAGATTTATCATAGTAAAGAAAAGCAAGGACTATTACGATCAGTTGGCCGCAAAGTACCATGGTATTCGAGAGAAATTCTGGCTGACAAAGCTGGCGCCACATCAGGGCGTGGAAGATGATGACATGAACATCCTCTGCCTTGGAGGACATGTTGTGGGATTTTCCCTGGCAAGGGAACTGGTGATGACATTCTTAGGCGCGCAGTTCAAGGGCGCAGAACGATTTCTACGGCGTTTGGAAGAAATTGAGGTATTAGAGAAGGGGGAGAGGAAATGATGAAAAAGAATCCGTTGCTTGGCATCCGGGAATTTGGCCAGAGCATCTGGCTGGACTACATTCGCCGAAAAATGATTACCTCGGGGGAGTTGAAGCGGTTGATAGAGGAAGACGGTCTTCGAGGGATAACCTCCAACCCCAGTATCTTTGAAAAGGCCATCGGCGAAAGCGAAGACTACGACGATCATATCCGGACATTGGCTGTAAAGGGGAAGAGTACGGAGGAAATCTATCAAATCCTTACGGTGAAAGATGTTCAAGATGCAGCAGACTTTTTTCGCCCCCTCTATGACAACTCCGATGGCGGACACGGCTTTGTGAGTCTGGAGGTAAACCCTCATCTGGCCCGGGACGTGGAAGGCACCCTGTCGGAGGCTCGACGGCTCTGGTCGGCCCTGGATCGACCCAACGTGTTCATCAAGGTGCCCGGCACCCGGGAAGGATTGACCTGCATCACGACGTTGATCAGCGAGGGGATCAATGTCAATGTAACCCTCCTTTTCGGCTTGCCCCGTTATCGGGAGGTGGGCGAGGCCTATCTTACCGGTCTTGAGAAACGGATTGAAAATGGAAAGCCCTTGTCCAGGATAGCTTCTGTAGCCAGTTTTTTCCTGAGCCGGATCGATGTTCTGGTGGACACCATGTTGGAAAAAGTGATGGAAAACGGAGGCCAGAAGGGGAAAACGGCGGAACGGATTCACGGCCAGGTAGCCGTGTCCAGCGCCAAGGTCGCCTATGGAATCTATAAGGAGATATTTGGTGGGGAACGGTTCGGCAGATTGTCCGGACAGGGCGCGCGGCCCCAGCGTGTTCTGTGGGCCAGTACCAGTACCAAGAACCCGGAATACCCCGATACCAAATACGTCGAGCCCCTCATCGGCCCTCAGACCGTGAATACCCTGCCCGTGGAGACGCTCGATGCCTACAGGGACCATGGAACGCCGGCCTCCCGGCTGGAACAGGACCTAGGAGAAGCCGAGGAAGTGCTGCGGGAGCTTTCCCGGCTGGATATCGATCTGGACGCCGTTACCAAGCAACTGGAAGAGGAAGGGGTCGAGAAATTCAACAAACCCTATGATGCATTGATGAAGACTTTGATGGACAAACGGGTCCGCCATGCCAAGGCTTGATAGCGGATCGGAAATTGAGAGGACGGTCATGAAACCTTTACAGTTTGAAGCGCTGTTTCTGGATATTGGAGGCGTCCTGCTAACCAATGGTTGGGATCGCCATATGCGAAAAGCGGCAGCGGAGAAGTTCGGTCTCCAGTATGAGGAGATGGACGAACGCCATCACCTGACTTTTGACACCTATGAAGAGGGAAAATTGAGTCTGGATGAATATCTCCTCCGCCTGGTTTTCTACGAGGATCGACCTTTCACACCCGAGGAATTCAAACAATTCATGTTCGCCCAGTCGCAACCCATATCAGAGATGATTGATTTAATTTTTCAATTGAGAAAGAATTACAGTCTCAAAGTGGCGGCAGTGAGCAATGAGGGACGAGAACTGACCATTCATCGCATCGAACAATTCAAGCTGAAGTCGATCTTTGATATGTTCGTCTCTTCCTGTTTTGTGCACTTTCGCAAGCCGGATAAGGATATCTATCGGTTGGCCCTGGACTGCGTTCAAGTTCCTCCCGAGAAGGTGATTTACATCGATGACCGGGCCATGTTCGTGGAAGTTGCAAAGAGCATGGGCATACAGGGTGTTCATCATACCGGTTATGAGCCCACACGAACTGCCCTCGAAACACTGGGCCTTTCTTTGAGGCATTGAAACGCCCGGCAATCGAAAAGAGACGATGGGAATTGAAAAGGAGAAATTCATGAAAGACAAAGAGTGTGATATTGGTTTGTTCGGGCTCGGTGTAATGGGCGGCAATTTTGCCCTGAACATGGCGGATCACGGTTTTTCCGTGGGAGTTTATAACCGCACGAAGGAAAAGACCCATGAATTCATGGAAAACGATGTGGGAGACCGGAAGATCCGGGCCGCCTACACGGTGGCGGATTTCATTTCCCTGCTGAAACGCCCGAGAGCGATCTTGATTTCCGTGCCCGCGGGTGATCCGGTGGACCAGGTAATTGATGAGATCACCCTGGGTTTGCAATCAGGAGACTTGGTCGTGGATACGGGCAACTCCCATTTCAGAGATACGGATCGGCGGTACGAATCTCTATCGAAGAATGGCTTATTATTTCTGGGTATGGGGATTTCCGGTGGAGAAGACGGAGCCCGCCACGGGCCGAGTCTCATGCCCGGCGGCTCCAAAGAGGGATATGAACGCATTCGACCCATAGTGGAGGCGGCCGCCGCCCAAATAGACGGGGCCCCCTGTGTCGCCTATCTGGGGCCGGGTTCCGCGGGTCATTATGTAAAAATGGTACATAACGGCATTGAATATGGAATCATGCAGATGATCGCCGAGACCTATGATCTCATGAAGCGCGGCATGGGCTTTGATGTCAAAAAGCTCCACGAGGTTTATCATGCATGGGCACAGGGAGAGCTTAACAGTTATCTGATGGAGATTACGTCGGACATCTTTCTCCGTAAAGACGAGAAGACAGGGAAGCCTCTCGTGGATCTGATCCTGGACCAGGCCAAACAGAAAGGTACGGGCAAATGGACTTCCGTGGAGGCACTGGAACTCCAGACGCCTCTCCCCACCATCGATATGGCCGTGTCTTCCAGAGACATGTCCGGTTACAAGGAAGAACGAAAGATCGCGGCGGGTATCCTTCGGGGACCGGATAAAGGCGGCCGGCAATTGGAGAAGGCCTTTATTGACAAACTCGAAGGAGCTCTTTATGCGGGGATGGTGAGCTGCTACGCCCAGGGCATGGCCCTGCTGCAGCATGCCGGCAAGGCCTATGATTACGGGCTGAATCAGGAAACGGTCGCAACCATCTGGAGGGGAGGATGCATTATAAGGGCGAAATTGCTGGAAGATATCCGGAAGGCCTATTCGCTTACGCCCGACCTTCCGAACCTTCTTTTGGATCCCGCACTGGGTAAGTCCGTGACGGCCAGGCAAGGGGATCTGAGGGATGTGGTCTGTACCGCAGCCGGTCTGGGCATACCGGCGCCGGGGTTGATGGCGTCTCTGTCCTATTTCGACGCATACCGCAGTGAACGGCTGCCCGCAAATCTCCTCATGGCGCAGCGGGATTACTTCGGCGCCCACAAATATGAGCGAATCGACAGCGAGGGGACGTTTCATACCCGCTGGATGGATACAAAGGAGGAAAAATGAAAACCGGTCTGCATCCCGAACCCACGGTATTTGTCATCTTCGGCGCCGGAGGCGATCTGGCCTGGCGCAAACTGGTTCCTGCCCTCTACAACCTCTTTTTAGACGGCTGGATGCCCGGGGAATATGAAATTTTAGGCCTGGGTCACGGCGAAATGAGCGAAGAGGATTACCGCACTCACCTTCGGAAGGGCGTGGATGACTTCTCCCGTAGGGGAACGGCGGAGAAGGACTCCTGGAACGATTTCGCATCCCATGTTTCCTTCCTCAATGCCGAGTTGGGGAATTCGAAGGTCTACACAGACATGGCCAAGAAACTATCGGCCCTGGATAAGAAATGGAATGTCCATGCGAACTATATTTTCTACCTGGCCCTGCCCCCCTCCCTGATAGGCGATGTGGTAAATGAACTGGCGGCCGCCAGACTCAACGGGGAGCAGGCTCGAATTGTGGTGGAAAAGCCTTTCGGCAACGATCTTGAAAGCGCTCGGGAATTGAATAGCCGGCTCAGGGAGGTATTTAAGGAAAACCAGATCTTTCGAATCGACCATTACCTGGGCAAGGAGACCGTACAGAACATCCTGGCCTTTCGTTTTGGAAACGCCCTCTTTGAACCTGTCTGGAACCGACTCTATATTGATCATGTCCAGATCACCGTGGCCGAGGATGTGGGCGTGGAACACCGGGGACATTATTATGAAAAGGCGGGCGCCCTTCGGGACATGATCCAAAATCACCTGCTTCAGATTCTTTGTCTGGTGGCCATGGAAGCGCCTATTTCGTTGAACGACAACGAAGTGAGAAACAAGAAAGTGGACGTTCTGAACACCGTTCGGCCCATCCTTCCGGAATGGGTTCATCAACATGTGGTCAGCGGACAATACGGGACCGGGTGGATAGCGGGAAAACATGTCAAAGGGTATCGAAGTGAGCCCAACGTGGCCGGAGACTCCACCACCGAGACCTTTGCCGCCTTAAGGCTGTTCATCGATACATGGCGCTGGCAGGGCGTTCCCTTCTATATGCGAACGGGCAAGCGGCTGCCCGCAAAGATCTCGGAGGTTTCCATCCAGTTCCGGGCTGTTCCGCACCAGACCTTCCCTCCGGCGGCCCTTCGGGATTGGCATCCCAACCGCTTGATTATCTCCATACAACCCGAGGAAGGGATTTTTCTCCGATTTCAGAGCAAGTACCCGGGCCCTGTCATGCGGCTCTCACCGGTCATGATGCAGTTTTATTACAGGGAAACCTTTGACATATCCCCGGCCGATGCCTACGAAACACTGCTGCTGGACGTGATGATCGGCGACGCCACATTGTTCATGCGCGCCGACCAGGCGGAGGCGGCGTGGTCGGTGTTATCCCCGATCCTGGAGGCCTGGGACCTGTCAAAGCCCACGGATTTCCCCAATTATCAAGCCGGAACCTGGGGTCCCGAAGAGGCCGACACCCTCATTGCCCAGGACGGATTCAACTGGGCGTCGCCCACTTATCTGCAATGTCAGGA
>CAYUCJ010000215.1:0-6056 GCA_964443285.1 uncultured Desulfobacteraceae bacterium
CCCTTGCGGGTGATCAGAAGGCCGACCTGTCGTTTGATTTCTCTGGAGAGAGCGGATAGTTGACGTGTCAACTCGGTGGAAATGATATCGGATGGGTCAATGTTTCGACGGTAGAGATTTTGGAGTCTCTTTTGCTGGCTTGGCTTGAGGCCGCTCGTTTTACCGTAAATTCTGTTGATTGCCGTCTGCCTCTATCAATACCGAGGTAAGAACAAAAGGCCTTGTGACCTTGATTCAGCTCAGATCCTCTTCCTCAGTATGGTCTTTAAAGAGGGTTAATTCCTTCAAAAAGGTCAACTTGAAAAACCCTGTCGGCCCGTTTCGCTGCTTGGCAATAATGATCTCGGCGATATTCCTGTTCTCTTCCGATGTCGGGTGGTAGACCTCATCCCTGTATATGAAAGCGATGACGTCCGCATCCTGTTCAATGGCTCCACTTTCTCTAAGGTCCGCCAATTGGGGCCTTTTGTTGGGGCGGTCTTCCACCTTTCTGTTGAGCTGCGACAGGGCCAGAACGGGCACATTCAGGTCCTTGGCCAGTCCTTTCATGGCCCTTGATATCTCAGATATTTCAAGCTGCCTGGATTCTGCTGAACTCCTCCCGTGGATCAGCTGGAGATAGTCCACAATAACCATGGCGAGTTCCTGTTTCTTCATTAGGCGCCTGCATTTGGCCTTCATTTCCAGGACGCCGATGGCGGAACTGTCATCAATAAACATGGGCATTTCAGCAAGGTGATTGGCCGAATGGGTCAGTCTCTCCCAGTCCTGATCCCTCAGGAACCCGGTTCTCAGTTTGGTCGCGTTGATGCCTGAATCAAATCCCAGCAACCGTATTCCCAGTTGGAGTTTAGACATCTCCAGAGAAAAAACGGCCACGCCCTTCCCGGTCCTCTCTGCGGCATTGTAGCCTATGTTCAAGGCCAATGCCGTCTTTCCCATGCTGGGTCGTCCGGCAATGATAATGACTTCCGAGGGCTGAAACCCGGATGTCAACCGGTCGAGGTCGCGAAAGCCCGTGGGAATTCCCGTGACGTAGCCATCAACTTCCGCCACGCTTTCAAGCTTCTTGAAGCTGCCCGTAATCACATCCTGTAGGCTTGAAAAACCTTCTCTGACCCGCTCCTCGGCGATGTCGAAGATAGATTGTTCGGCCAGCTCCAGGAGGTCGTCGGTCTCTCTCCAGTTCTGAAAGCAGGATTCGGAAATAACGGAGCACCGGCGGATGAGCTTTCTTCTGACCGACAGATTCTTTACGATCTCCGCATGGTGGGCTGCCCCGGCGGATGTGGAAACCGCCTCGACAAGGGAAGCAAGGTAGTCGGTACCGCCGGCCGTCTCGAGCAGATCCTTCTTCCTCAGGACCTCAGAGAGGGTGATGATATCGATGGGCTCACCGGAATTGTACAATTCCAGCATTCCCTCAAACAGGGACGTGTGGGCCTCACGATAGAAGTCCTCTGGTGTGAGGAGGTCCACGACCTGATTCAGGGCGTCATTGTTGATCAATATGCCGCCGATGATGGCCTGTTCCGCCTCGACATTATTCGGCGGAACTTTCAGGTGATTGGTCAATTTCTGTTCTTTTGTCCTAGGCATGGCACTTCATTTTCCGGACAGGCTCACGGGTCCCGCAGGTGCAAAACGGTGATCTTATTGAACGGGCTCTTCGGGGGACACCACCACCTTGATGGAAGCAACAACCCCGGGATATATCTTCACGGAGACGTCAAATTCACCGACGCTCTTGATGGGTTTGTCCAGCACAATCTTCCGCCTATCGACGACGATGCCCTGGCTTTCGAGCCCCCCGGCGATATCCATGTTCGTGACGGACCCGTAGAGTTTACCCTCATCGCCGGCTTTCTGGGTGAGATTGACGACGGTTCCATCCATTTCTTCCCTGTATTTCTCTGCTTCTCCCTTTGCCTTCAACTTCCTGATTTCTATCTTTTTTCTCCGAAGGTCAAGGGACTTAATATTCTGCGGTGTGGCCTCGAAAGCAAAGCCTTTAGGGATCAGATAGTTCCGCGCATAGCCATTTGAAACCTTTATGATATCCCCTTCAAGGCCTATTTCATCCATGTCCTGTCGTAAAATGATCTCCATAGCAACTTCCTCCATCAATAAAGATCCGGGGCTAGAGAGCCCGGCTTTCGTTATCCCCAGAGGGGATTGGTGTAAAGAAACAGGTTTTCAAAGTTCAAAAAAGTCATTTATCCAATTTCTTACGGATTTTTCTAAAATCTACCCATTGGTCAAACACACCGGCCATGGCCACCAACAGCATGAAAATCTGCTGAAAAAACAACAGGAACCAAATGATACCTCGTGCCCAATTCGGCGCGCGGTGTTTGTTCAAAAAGAAAATGAGAATAGAAATGCCCTGAAACAGATAGACGGTCATCAAAATGATGAGCCCGTTCATGGCCAGCAACCTTATAACGTCCGCCCTAAAAAATAAAGAAAAACCTGCTGCTATCAGACCCCAGACCATTGTCTCAGGCGCCTGCCATCGATCAACATCCGGGAAGACGGGGTATTCCAGGCCGGCCCTGCGAAGCACATGCCTGCCGAAAATCACATTCAGCCATACGACGAACACCGAACCCACAATCAATAGTGCCGGATAGATTCTGGCGATGGTGTCAACGAATGCTTTGGCGTAGGCCTGTATTTCGACGGCCTTGTCTTGTTCCATCCCCATGCCCTTGTACATTTCAAGGGCCCCGTTGAGATTGGCTTTGAGATAGGTCCGAACCATCTCAAAGGGCCCCATGTGCCTGTAGAGCCCTACCAGGAACAGGCACGCGATGCCCACCAGGATCATGCTCAGTGTCCCTGCAGCGAGGGTATGCCCTATCGAGAATTTTCGCCTGAAGATCTCGGCCAAAGCCATCCCCAGGGCCGAGAATTCAAGGGAAATCAGGATAATCTGGGGCTGTCCCAGGAACCTGGACACCAGGCTGATGAAAAGTACGACAGCAACCGCCAGCTTCAATCCCCTGTAGAAGCCCAGCTTGGTTGCATAATAGAGGAAGGGAATGGGTGTGAGCAGGCTGATAAATGGACCCACGATGGGGAGAGAAACTGAAGCGAAAAGGACCAAAGCAGCCCAGCCCACACAACCCAGGAAATCCTTAGCAATCATGGATTTTCTTATGAACATGCCTCATTTCTGGCCTGAAAAGCTGTTGTTGCCAAAAATGCATTGATGGATGGGCACTACCTCACAAGCGCTGTCGTATAGGGTAAGAGGGCGATGTTTCTCGCCCTTTTGACGGCGACCGTCAATTGCCGCTGATGCTTGGCACAATTACCTGAAATGCGCCTCGGAATAATCTTACCACGTTCTGTTGTAAAATACCGAAGTGACTTCGAGTCTTTGTAGTCTATAAGCAGGCTGCTGTCAGCACAAAACCGGCAGATTTTTCTCCTGTGGAAAGTGCGTTTTCCTCTTCTGGGTCTTGCTCCATCTCTATCGAACGCCATTTTCAACCTCATCGCTTCCAGTTTCACCGGTTTCCTGTTCCGGGGGCTCCCCATCCACAGTCTCAGCTTCCTGAACCGCTTCAGGGGTCTCTTCTTTCGGCAGTAGGGCCTCAGGATCGGCATTGTCACTTACCTTGACAGTCTGGAACTTCAAAATCCTGTCATCCAGTTTGAAGACCCTCTCCAGTTCTTCTATCAATCCGGCCTCACCGCAATACTCGAGCAGGACATAAAAACCCTTTTTCATCTTGTTCAACGGGTAGGCCAGCGTTCTTTCACCCCATTGATCAACCTTGATCATCACGCCTTGATTTTTCTCAATAAGATCAACGAATTTTTTCTGCGCCTCCTCATACTCGCCCTCGGAAAGGGCCGGGCGCAAAATGTAAATGGTTTCATACTGTCTCATCATCTTTCTCCTTTTGGACATTTATTGCGCGTCTGAACGAGCACCCGGGTTTTCGTTCGGACACTGTCTGATAAACCGTTTCGGTCCCTCCAGGGCAGTGCCCCCTCGGAACAAGGAGCAAATCAAACGAAAATTTATTTTTTTAACACCCCGTTCAAAAGATGTCAATCGTTCTTTTTAGCAAATCATCATGCATTGACACCGCAAACGGGGATGATGTATAGCTGATGACTTCCAACGTAAAGAGTGACAATCACCTGGTAATGTTCCCCAATTAACGCGAAATGAGGAATACCCATGCTGAAAAAAGAAATGGACGTTGCCTCCATGGCAGCCCGGACCGCCGGAAAAATTCTCAAAGAGAAATTCGGTGCTGTGAACCATGTCAGGAAAAAAGGCGTTATCGACCTGGTAACCGAGGCCGACCTGGAGGCGGAGAAAGCTATTCTCAACATCATCAGGCATCACTTCCCTCAAGACCACTTCCTTTCCGAGGAGGCCGGCAATCAGGGCCGATCTTCGAACCGTATCTGGCTCATAGACCCCCTGGACGGAACGACCAACTTCACTCACGGTTTTCCTTTTTTTGCGGTTTCCATCGCACTTGAAATCGACGACCAATTGGTGCTTGGAATCGTCTACAATCCCTATCTCGAAGAATATTTCGGGGCCGTCAAAGGTTCAGGCGCCTTCTTGAACAGCCTTCCAATAAAGGTTTCCCGGATCGACACCATCGAAGATGCCCTTCTGGCCACGGGTTTCCCCTACGATATCCATGAACACCCGGAAACGGTCCTGGAAAGATTCGCCAGGGTCATCATAAAGGCCCAGGGGATCAGAAGACCCGGCTCCGCCGCCCTCGACCTCTGCTACGTTGCCTGTGGCAGGATGGACGGGTTTTGGGAAGAGGGGCTGCATCCCTGGGACACGGCCGCCGGCGCCGTTATTCTGAGTGAAGCGGGAGGCGTTTTGTCTACTTTCGAGGAAAGCCGATACACCCCGTATAAGGACACCATCGTGGCCGCCAACCCGGAGTTGATGGGCGATATACTGAGAACCCTCAGGGGAGAGGTCTCTTAGATTTTTTCTGCCTTCGCCTTCTCTGAGATGTGCCTTGAGAGCCTCTCCTGAATGACCCCTTGATCCAATCCCTCTATGCGAATGGATTTGAGCCTCGACTTTTCGCCGGAGACGATTTCCAGCTTTCTCCTGGCAATGCCGAGAGACTTGGCAAGGAATGCCGTGACCCCTTTGTTGGCCTGGCCATCCACCGGCGGCGATGTGATTTTCAACTTCCAGATTCCGTCTTCAAACCCGACGAGTCGGCTCCGGGAAGACCTGGGCACGACTTTGACCCGGATCACCGTTCCCTCCCCGTTTTTCACTGCCACTTGGCTTCCCCGCGGCTCAACCGCTCAACCTCGCCGCAAGCTGGTAAAGGGTCTGCACCAGAAAGGACCGAGCAAAAACGATGGCCAGGATCAGAATAATGGGCGAAAAATCCACTCCCCCAAAACTTATGGGGAGACGCCTCCTGATCGGGTAAAGGACCGGTTCCGTAACGGTGTTCAAAAATCGAACGATAGGGTTGTACGGATCAGGATTCACCCATGAAATCACTGCCCTCCCAATGATAACCCACATGTAGAGACTCAGGCCGATATCGAGAATCTTGGCCACAGCCATAAGAAGATTTGAAAAGATGAACATAGGATCTCCAACGGCGAGCCCGCACAGAGGTGGTGCTCGGGTTCGCCCGTTTAGCCCGTTAACCGGTTGAATCAGTCTGTCTGTTGAGACGGCTGGGCTGACCGACAGAGCAATACTGCGATCGCCATTCACACCCGCGGGGCTGATGGTTCGTTGATTGCACTGGTGTCTTCCAGCGACATGGTGTCCAGGTGAAAGGCATCGTTATTCCTCTTTCCCTGTGCCCTACGCCTTCGGCCTTAGTGAAGCATGTTGAAGCAGGCCATAAGCCGGGTTCTGTCCCCCGAAGCGGTTGCCCGCCGGCGGGGTGATGACCATTCATCTAGCCTCGCCGTTACCGGCGAGGTCAAGCGACCTACCCGGGGACTTGGACGGACCACCCTCGGACGCCCCCCTATTTGGCCTTGCTCCAGGCGGGGTTTACCGAGCACCTGCCGTCACCGGC
>CAYUCJ010000216.1:0-6043 GCA_964443285.1 uncultured Desulfobacteraceae bacterium
AAAAGGTCTCTTTGTCCTTTTACAAGAAAGACTGCATGGGTTGTCATGCCTGTGAAATTGCATGCAAGCAGGAACACGGCCTCGGTGTGGGGCCAAGGCTCGTCCGGGTTATGGAAAAGGCGCCCTTTTACGAGCCGGTCTACTGCCACCACTGCACGAAGGCCCCCTGCCTGGAGGCCTGCCCGGTGGAGGCCATCACCCGGACCGGGAATGGCATCGTGCTCATCGACGGGGAGACCTGTATCGGCTGCAGGGAATGCCTGGAGGCCTGTCCCTTCGGCGCCATGCAGTTTGACGCGGAGGCCGAAACGGCCGTTAAGTGCGACCTCTGCACGGACAGGCTTGCGGCCAATCAGGCCCCGGCCTGTTCCTCCGTCTGTCCCACGCGGTGCATCATTTGGGGGGATACGGCAAGAAAAGTCCCGGATAGGATCGCCACCGAAAGGTAGAAAGGGGCCACCCCCTGTCTCTTATCCCACTACGTTTCGTCATCTTTCAGGATTCGTGCTTTGGCTTCCTGAAACCAAAGTAGAGAATATCCTTCTTGGACTGCCTGATGTGGGCGCGAATGGCGGTCTGTGCTGCTTTTGCGTTCCCCTCTTCCACGGCCTTGAGAACCTTTCTGTGACCGGCGATGGCGCGGCGCACATTGTCTTCACTGTATATGCTCTGGAGACGGTAGCGCAGCATGTAGCGTCGAATGGACTGGTTCATTTCCATGAGCCTGTTGCTGCCCGCAACCCTGGAAATCATGTCATGAAACTGGGCGTCCATTTCCACAAATGCCCTGATATCGCAGGCGTCGCTCTTTTCCTCGCAAAGGACCACGTTTTCTTTCAGGAGCTTCGCCAGTTTCAGAGGGTCTTTTTGCATGCCCCAGCGCAGGGCCACGCCTTCGAGGGCCAGCCGGATTTCACACAGTTCCGAAACCTCATCTTTGCTCATGGAGCGCACCACATACCCCACCCGGGGCACCGCCTCCACGAGACCCTCTCTTTCCAGGGTATGCAGGGCCTCGCGCACCGGCGTTCGAGAGGTCCCGATACGGTCGGCCAGATCGGATTCAACGAGGCGTTCGCCTGCTTTGATTTCGCAGTTCAGGATCCCTTCCCGCAGGTGTTCATAGACCTTCTGGCGAATGGTCTTGTCTGGTTTGATGACGAGGTTTTTCATATGGCCGGCCTACCTTACGATCCCGGGCCGCCACAAGGCCAACTGCGGCACGACGATGATGAAAATCATGACCGTGATCTTCAAAGTCCCGGTCACGGAATCCTTAAGCGCCTTGAGTGAGCGTTTCCCGAAAAAGGCAATAACCACAACCATTCCAAGAACACCTGATGCGGCGGCCTCGGTGGGGGCGGCCACGTGGTGTGGGCCACCCAAAAAGATGTTCGATCAATCCCTCGGGTTGCGGGTGGCCCGTTTGGCGAGTTCCTCCCAGTTGCGGTCCACTTCCGCCTGAATGACCGCTATGTTATCCGGTTTCAGATGGTGGTAACGCCCCTGGACCTCAAGGTAGCGGTCCACCGGCAAGTCACGCGGCTGGTGGTTCAGGGTATACTTCAGACCGTCCTCAATCTCGTAAAGGGAAAACACCTTCGCCTCTACCGCCAATTTGCTCACCTTGACCGCCGTGTCTTCCCCAATGCGCCATCCGGTAATGCAGGGCGAAAGCATATGGAAAAACCGGGTGCCTCTCATGTCCCTGGCCTTCTGAATCTTGCCGGTCAGGTCTTCCGGGAAGGCGATGGAGGCGGTAGCCGCATAGGGTATGCGGTGGGCGGCCATGATCTCCATAATTTGCTTCTTGCGCCTGGTGTTGCCGGCGGGGGTTGTGCCGGTCCAGGTAAACCGGGGCGTAGCCGAGGAGACCTGAATGCCCGTGTTCATGTAACCCTCGTTGTCCATGCAGACATAGATAATGTCCTCATTTCGGTCCGCTGCACCGGACAGGGACTGGAGGCCGATGTCGAAGGTGCCTCCGTCTCCGGCAAAGGCCAGCACGGGAATATCTTCCTGTCCCTGGAGGGCCAGTGCACGTGAGATCCCGGCCGCCGTCGGCGCGGCGACCTCAAAGGCGGAGTGGAACATGGGCACGTCGGCGGCCGCATGGGGAAAAGGTCCGGAAATGACCGAGACGCAGGAAGGCACAACCACCACCACGGCACGGTTTCCGAGGGCCCGGAGGACCATCCGCATGCCCAAGGCCACTCCACAGCCCGGACAGGCCGTGTGACCCGGTCTCAGGATTTCTTTTGGGCGCGTGCTTTCTACCTCGGGCATCATGCTTCTTCCGTCATCCAAACGGGTCCATCGGTGGGCTCTTTTCGGTCCAATGCGTCCAGAACGATACGTTCAATGAGTTCGGGATCCACGTCGGTGCCCCCGATGCCGGCCAGATATCCCTGGATGTGGTGTTCGCCGGGTCCGTTGATCAGGGCCGATTTCAGTTCGGAGCAGAAAATCCCCTCCCGCCCCAGGGACAGGTTCCTCTCGATCACGGCGATCCTGGACGCGCCATCGAGGAGCGCGCGAAGTGGTCCGGTGGGAAACGGCCGGAACACGCGGATCTTCACCAGACCGATCCGCAACCCTTTCTCACGCATTCGGGCCAGGGCGACCCTGGCCGTAGAGGTGATGGTAGCCGTCGTGACCAGGACCAGGTCGGCCCCTTCAACGCATTCCGCCTCCACGAGTCCGTAACGCCTTCCAAAGGTCTTGCCGAATTCCTCGTCCAAGTCCTCAATGGCATTTAGGGCGTATTCCATGGCCTGCTGGCCTCGCCGGCGGAAAGTCCTGTATTGGCTTTGTGTGACCACCGGGGCGACAAAGCCGGGATTTTCTAACTCAAAGCGCCTGGGGATATGGACCGGCGGGAGGAATCCATCCACGAGCCCCTGATCCGGCACGTCGACCGGTTCCATGAAGTGGGAAATGAAGTGGGCTTCCAGCACCACCATGCAGGGCAGCAAAACCTTCTCGGCGATTCGAAAGGCCTGGATCACCGAATCGAGGGCCTCCTGGTTGTTCTCGCAGTAGATCTGCATCCATCCCGTGTCACGCTGCGCCAGGGAGTCCGTCTGATCGCTCCAAAAGGCCCATGGAACGGCCAGGGTCCTGTTCACGCAGGCCATCACGACGGGCGCACGGCATCCGGAGGTGAAGTGGAGCATCTCGTGCATGAGCGCAATCCCCTGCGATGATGTGGCCGTAAAGGTCCTCACGCCCGTAAGGGAGGCGGAGAGACACGCGGCCATGGCCGAATGTTCCGATTCCATTCGCATCATGGTACCGCCCAATTGTTGAGTTGCCTCCCATTCGGAGAGTTTTTCATAGATGGGCGTCTGGGGTGTAATGGGGTAGGCCGCCACGAGCTGCGTTCGGCATAGGCGCACGGCCTCGGCTACTGCGTGATTCCCAGTAATGAATTTTTTCATTTTGCCGTCCCCATGGTTATGATGCCCCTGGGGCAGACAGACGCGCAGATTGCACAGCCCTTGCAGTAGTCCGCGTCGGAACCATAACCCGCCTGGCTATCGTCCGGGGGACGAATACAGATATCCGGGCAAAAGAGGTAGCAACGGTCGCAACCGGTACAAGTTCCGCAAAAGAAACACCGCCCCGCCTCTGCCGCAACGTTTCTCCGGGACAAAGACCGATCGATCCTTTTAAAATTCTGCCGGCGTTTCTCCGGAGCGAGCCGGGGAAGGGAAACGGGCGTCCGCTGTTCCAGGAAAAGCGGGTCCATCTCTTCGAAGGTGACCACACGGCCAAGATCCCGGTCCTCGCGGGGATGGAACCATTCCTCTATGGAAAAAGAGGGCCCCTTTCCGAGCAGGACCTTCCGCTCTTGTCTTCTGAAATCATCTTCTTTGAAAGAGAGGTGGATGGAAAGGGCGGCGCGTTTCCCTGCGGCGACTGCCTCCACAACCGAGCCTGGAAAACGCACCATCTCACCGCCGGCGAAAACACCGGGGATTACGGCTACCGTTAGTCCCGAAAGACCGGCGGAGGGGGCGTGCTCCACTCCTTTTATTAGGCCCTCCAGCTGAAAGGGCTCGAGATCCGGGCCCTGACCGACGGCGATGATGACCAGGGAGCCGCAACGGGTCATGGATTGATTCTCATCTAGAAGGGGACGGAAACAGCCGTGGTCATCAAAGACCGAGAGGCATCGAACGAATTCCACCCCTGAAACCCTGCCCCCTTTTTCCAGGATTCTCTTGAGTCCCCACCCGTTATCAAAGACGACACCCTCTTCCAGGGCATCCCGGCACTCCTGATCCCGTGCCGGCATCTCCTCTTGATTCTCCAGGCAAACGAGCTCCACCTCATCCGCACCCAGTTTTTTGGCTGTCATGGCCGCGTCAATGGCCACGTTCCCGCCCCCGATCACCAGGACCTTGCCCTCGATCTTTCGATTGAAATTCCGCCTGATCTCCTTCAGAAAATCAAGCCCTGCCACAACGCCCGTGCAGCCAATGCCGGGGACATCCGGCCGAAGGGCCCGATGTGCTCCAAGGGCCAGAAAGACGGCATGGTATTGTTCGCGCAGGTTTTCGAGGTAGGTCCTATCCACCGTCACCCCCGTTCGGACCTCAATGCCCAGGGACAGGATGCGATCGAGATCGGCTTTCAATACCCCTCCCGGCAGCCGGTAGTTTGGAATGCCGTACCGCAGCAACCCCCCCAGGCTGTGTTCCCTTTCGAAGAGGGTCACGGGGTGTCCCATTCGAGCCAGGTGGTAAGCTGCCGAAAGGCCTGCCGGACCCGAACCGACGACGGCCACGGGATGGGCCATTCCGTTCCTGGAAAGGATCGCCGGGCAACCCTTCCCGTATTCGGAGGATGCCCGCTCCAGCGCGCGTATGTTCAGGGATCCGTCCCATTGTCCCCTGTTGCATTGCGGTTCGCAGGGGTGATAACAGACGCTTCCGCAGACCCCCGGCAAGGGGTTTTCCTCGATAAAGGCGGCCAGGGCACCGTCCATATCCCCCTGGGAGGCCTTGAAAAGTGCTTTGGGTATATTGTTCCCGGCAGGACAGGCGGCCCGGCATGGTGACGCCTTTTCTTCGTGAGCAGGGAAACGACTTCCCCACGAACCTGTTTTGAAAACCCGTGTCGTTGATCGGGAAATGGGGATGATCATCTCAGGATCGAGAAGTTCGGGGAGGCCCATGCCGCTTTGCTCCAATCAAAAGGTTGCCGTCTTTTCCGCACTTGGCTTCAACGCAAAAACGGTTAAAGGAGGGTAAGGTTATCGTATCCATGCTCCACGGCCTTCCCGTTGAGCTCTTTCTTGGCGGGAACCATTTCTTCCACGGCCTGGACAAGGCTTTTGAGGGAAGGGGTACCGGTCAGCCGACAGTAGGCCCCGAGTACGGCCGTATTGATCACATGCTCAAGTCCCAGTTCCCGGGCGATATGCGTGGCGTTTATGATCCCTACAACATAGGACGTCAAACTCAGCATCCGGTCATCAGGCTGCGCTGCATTGATCAGGACTTTGCCTCCGGGCGCCATCAGGGAGTGGATTTCTTCAGGGTTGATCAGACTGGAATCAAAATAGAGAAGTTCATGGGGATGCTTGATATCGCATTTGAGCAGGATCTTTTTTTCATCGACACGCAGGAAACTAACCACAGGCGCTCCCCGCCGTTCTCCACCAAAAAGAGAATAGCACTGGGGGTACATACCACCATTGAAAAAGGCCAGACCGAGCATCTGGGCGGCCATCACAACCCCCTGCCCGCCTCTGCCTCTGAAGCTGATTTCCATCATAGCTGTGTGACCCGGTTTGGATGAACGTTCATTTTGGAAGGAATGTAGGGTACTGTACCCTAATGTGGTTTTGCCTGTCAAGTTCAAATGAAACGGAAGGGGGCCGTTCTAAGGATGAAATTCACCGCACCTGATGAAATCCATAAGTTCCGAGATGCGGTCAAAGACAAGATCCGGTTTCGTTTCATCGGTGATATCCGTTTCGCGGTATTTTCCAGTGGTCATGAAAATTCCCGTCAAACCCTCTTTCTGAAACCCC
>CAYUCJ010000217.1:0-6016 GCA_964443285.1 uncultured Desulfobacteraceae bacterium
AGGCAGGCCGGCAGTTCGACCCGGTTGTGGTAAGGGCGTTTCTCCAAGTCCTGGGCGAACCGGAAGAGGAAATACCCTCTTCAAGGATGAGGATGAGATGCCTGGCCGGATGATCGGCCCATGCCCGATCAGACGACAACGGGCACATGCTGAGAGGCTTTTATCCGACGGGGCCGGTTGGGATGAGCCTCATCGTTTCACAAGGGAGATGTCCACGTTCAACGCGTTTCCAACCTGGCTGAGGCCGCTATCCAAGCTCTTTTCAGACACCCCTGCCGGGACCTCGATCTGGATTTCCATGGTATAGATCGCGGCACCGGTGTCAGGTGAATATTTCATTCTGGAATTCAGGTTAGATACATTAATCTGCTGATCAGCCAGATACCGACTGATCTTGTAAACAATCCCGGTCTGGTCGAGACCCTCGACGAAAAGGGCATAGTAGGAAGAGGCTTCTTTCGGCCGTGGTTTCTTTTCGCCCCCCACCGGCCTGATAAAAGCCGAAATGGATCTTTCCCTTTCCAGCCTTCGGCAGTCGTTCAGAAGCCGTTCTTCCAACTGACCTTCATCCCCTCCCTCCAGCAGCAGAATCATGGCAAATTCATCGGAGAGGATGGTCATGGTCGAATCTTCAAGGTTGCAACCGTTTTCATAGATCAGCCGTGAAACCTCGGCGAGGATTCCGGGGCGATCCTTTCCAAACGCGGTCATGATCAATCTTTTCTTCATGAGGGACCTCCATCCATACCCACTTCCCGGCAGAGTTGCGGACGAATCGCCGTGTACATCTCTCCGGCATTGTAAGAGCTTCTCACAAAAGGGCCGCTGAAAACCTGCCCGAAACCCATTTGGAGGGCCGTTTTTCTCCAGCTATCAAATTCCCTAGGTGTCACAAAACGATCTACCGGGAGATGCTGCCCGGAAGGCTGGAGGTATTGTCCAATGGTCACGATCCGGCATCCTGAATGATGGATATCCTGGAGGGTCTCTCGGATTTCAGCCGACTGTTCTCCCACTCCCAGCATAATGCCCGACTTCACGGGGATGGATCCGCTGTTCCTCCGGGCCCTTGCCAGGAGGGTGAGCGACCGGTGGTAGTCGGCTTCGGGACGTACCAGATTGTAAAGCCTCGGCACGGTTTCAATATTGTGGTTGAGGACATCCGGTTTGGCATGAAGGACACAAGCCAGACTGTTCGCATCACCCTTGAAATCAGGGATCAGGACCTCCACAAGGACCGGATCGATGCGCCTGCGGATCTCTTTTATGGTCTTGGCAAAGAGGTAGGCCCCACCATCAGGAAGGTCGTCCCTGGTGACGGAGGTCACCACCACGTATCGAAGCCCCATGTCCCGGGCCGCCCGTGCCACCCGGACCGGTTCTTCAGGATCAGGTGAGCCGTCAGGTCCTGAGTCCACGGAGCAGAAGCGGCAGTGGCGGGTGCATCTCGGTCCCATGATCAGGAAGGTGGCGGTCTTTTTTGAAAAACACTCGAAACGGTTGGGGCATTTGGCCTCCTGGCAGACAGTGCGAAGGCCCAACGCGTCGAGCAGGGTCCGGGTCTCCTCATAAGCCGGGCCGGACGGCAACCTGCGTTTCAGCCAGGGGGGTTTTCGAATCCTGTTTACGGATTTTTGACGGGTCTCTGTCATGAAATCCTTCCGTTATCACCAGTCACATCTAGGATTTGTTTCAGGTACGGTGGCGTAATTTTCGTGAATGACACGCCGAGAACCGACTGCATGTGATTTTTCGCCGATTCAAGCACCCGCTCCATGGAAATGTTTTCAGAAAGCTCCTGCTCAAGGGATGTCATTCCCACCTCCCGGAGACCGCAGGGGTTGATCCATCCGAAAGGCTCCATGGAGAGATTAACATTGAAGGCAAACCCGTGAAATGCAATGCCGTGCCTGATGGCTATTCCGATGCTTCCCAGCTTCCTGTTGCCCACCCAGGCTCCCCGGTTCCGGCTGTCCCGGGAAGCACGGACCCCGAATTCCGAGGCCACCCCTATCATGACCTCCTCAAGACCTTCCACGTATTCCGTCACGCCCAGTCCGGCCCCGCGAAGGTCCAGTATGGGGTAACCCACGAGCTGACCGGGACCGTGATAGGTGATATTACCGCCCCGCTCCACATGGACCACCGGTACTCCCGATCTTTCCAGGAACGACTCTGAAACCAGGAGGTTCTCTCTGCCCCCCCTCCGCCCCAGCGTGAAAACCGGTGGGTGTTCCAGGAAAAGGACCACATCGGTCGAAAGAACCCCGCTCTTCCTGGCCTCGACCAGGCGGGTCTGCAGATCCCACGCCTCTTCATAAGGCATGGATGCGATCTCCAGGAAGAAACACGGCCTTAATACCGGTCCGCTACCCGGCAAGGCAGGGCGTTCTGGCAGCTGCCGTCTCATCCATCCGCCTCACTTTGGGCGCCGTTGGTGCTTCGTGAAGCCGCTCCGGGGCCTCTTCGGCCTCCTCCGCGATGGTCTTCAGGGTATCTATGAGAAGATCGATATCTTCCCTGGATTCCGTCTCGGTGGGTTCGATCATGAGGGCCCCGTGAACCACCAGTGGAAAATAGATGGTGGGGGGGTGGAACCCGTAGTCCATCAGACGCTTGGCCACATCGAGAGTTGCGATTTTAACGGCCTGCTGTTTTTTGTCGGTGAAGACGCATTCGTGCATGCACGGCCTGTCATAGGGCAGGTGAAAAACGTCCTTGAGCCTCTCTTTGATATAGTTGGCGTTCAAGACGGCGAGCTGACTGGCCTTTTTCAGATTCTCCCCCATGGTCAGGATATAGCTGTAGGCCCTGACGAGGACGCCGAAGTTTCCGTGAAAGGCGTGCAATTTACCCACGGTGTCCTGGAAATCATAAGACAGGGAGTACCCGCCTTCCTCCTTTACGATCCGCGGAACGGGCAAGAAGGGTTCCAGAAATTTCGCGACGCATACGGGTCCGGAGCCGGGGCCTCCCCCCCCGTGGGGCGTTGAAAAGGTCTTGTGGAGGTTCAGGTGCATGGCGTCCACACCGATGTCTCCCATGCTCACCATTCCCATCACGGCATTCATATTGGCGCCGTCCACATACACCAGGCCACCCTTGGAATGAACGATGCGGGCGATCTCTCTGATGTTTTCTTCAAAGAGCCCCAGGGTGTTGGGGTTGGTGATCATAATCCCGGCGGTCTCTTCATCCATGCCCTCGGAAATGCTTTCAGGGGTGAGAATGCCGTTCCCGCCTGATGTTACGGGCACCGGATGGAAGCCGCAGAGGGCCGAACTGGAGGGATTCGTGCCGTGGGCCGTGTCCGGGATCAGGATCTTGGAACGAAGGGATCCCCTGCTCCTGTGGCAGGCTGAGAAGATGAGCATGCCCGCCAGTTCCCCGTGGGCCCCCGCCGCAGGTTGGAGGCTCACCGCGTCAAGGCCGGTGATCTCCGCAAGCAAACGCTCCAGCTCGTACATCATTCTGAGGGCCCCCTGGGAAAGCCTTGAGGGAAGCAGGGGGTGCGCGCCGGCGAACCCATCCAGATTCGCCTGTTTTTCGTTGCACTTGGGATTGTATTTCATGGTACAGGAGCCGAGCGGGTACATGCCGGAGTCTACCCCGTAATTCCATTGTGACAGCCTGGTAAAGTGACGCACCACATCCACTTCGCTCAGATCCGGAAAATCCGGGCCATCCCCTTTGAATTGCTTATCCAGAGGATACTTCTTGACATCTCTGACGGGCAGGGAAAACCCGCACCTGCCCTTTTTCCCCTTTTCCCAGAGCAGGGGCTCATTGAATATGAGGCCTGTTGTTCCCTGAACGTTCTTCATGATGTTATCTCCGCGACCAGTGCATCCAGGTCGTCCCTTGTTTTTGTCTCCGTGACACACAAGAGATAGTGGTGGGCAAGCTCGGGGTAGTAGGAGACGAGGGGCAGCCCGGCCACGATTTTCTTTTCGATCAGCTCCTCATGTTTTGCCGCAAAGCTCTCGGGAAACGCCACCACGAATTCGTTGAATGTCGGGGCTTCAAAGGCCACTTTGAGACCCGCCTCCCCGAGCCGCTCTTTGAGATATTCCGTTTTGTCACGGTTCAGCCCGGCCAGGTCCCGGATACCTACTCCTCCGGTCGCGGCCAGGTACATGGCAGCCGTCAGGGCGCAAAGCCCCTGGTTGGAACAGATATTGGATGTGGCCTTTTCACGCCGGATGTGCTGCTCACGTGTGGCCAGCGTGAGGACAAACCCCTCCTTTCCGTCCACGTCCCTGGTCCTTCCCACCAGGCGGCCGGGCATCTTGCGCACATAGTCCGTCTTCACGGCAAACATTCCCAGGCCCGGTCCCCCGAACGACTGAGGAATTCCGAAGCTTTGACCCTCTCCACACGCGATGTCCGCGCCCTGGCAGCCCGGATCCTTCAAGAGCCCGTAGGCGAGGGGTTCCGTAAAGCAGGCAATGAAGAGGGCATCCTTTTTGTGGGCCGCTTCAGCGGCAGACTGCAGGTCTTCTATGCACCCGAAAAAATTCGGTGACTGAACAGCCACGGCGGCAAGCTCGTCTATTTCACCGATGGCCGAGAGATCGGTGGTGCCGTTTTTACAATAGGGAAGCTCCGCGACCCGGTATTCCGTAGGTGCAAAATAGGTCTCAACCACACGGCGGTAAAGGGGATTGACCAGGCCGGATATTGCCACCGTTTTCTTTTTCCGCTTGATGTTGAAACTCATTTTGAAGGCCTCGGCCAGGGCCGAAGCGCCGTCATACATGGAGGCATTCGCCACATCGAGCCCCAGCAGCCTGGTTACAAGCGTCTGATACTCATACATGGCCTGGAGGGTCCCCTGGCTGATCTCCGGCTGGTACGGCGTATAGGCCGTGGAAAACTCGGAGCGTTCCAGGAGATAGGAAACGGACGCCGGGATATAATGCTCATAGCTGCCTGCGCCAAGATAGATCTTGTAATCCGGGCATACGGCCATATCCCGGGAAAGTTCCCTCATGTGACGGTTGAGATCCCATTCGGTCATGGCCTCGGGCAGAGACAGTCCCTCTTTGCGACGGCAATCTTCAGGGATTGTGGAAAAAAGATCGTTCAGCGTGTCCGCCCCCACGACCTTGAGCATGGCCGCGATATCCTCACTGGTATGGGGAAAGTATCTCATGGTTCAATGCCTTTCAATTCCTCCATGTACCTGTCCCTGTCCATGAGTTCATCCATCTCGGACGCATCGCTCGGTGCCACATCAATAATCCAGCCGCTGCCGTAAGGTTCGCTGTTGACCAGGTCCGGGGAATCTTCCAGTTGGGAGTTGACGCTGATCACCGCCCCGCCAACCGGCATGTAGAGTTCGGAAACGGCCTTGACGGACTCGAGGGTACCGCATTCCTCTCCCTTTTGGAAGATGTCCCCCACCTCAGGCAATTCCACAAAAACGATTTCCCCCAGCTGATCCTGTGCATAGTCCGAAATGCCCATCCTCACCTTGCCGTCGATGGATTTTCCCCATTCATGATCCTTTGAATACCGGATGTCCTCAGGAAAATTCAATTCGGTGATTTCTTTCATGCTGTTTCCTCCTTAGCTCACTAATTGGTCCTGAACGATTCAGTGCGATTAAAATGAATGACAATCAGGGCAAGATATAGGGAATCTTCAGATTGTAGCCCTTGTATATCACGAAAGTCTCCACCGATTGCACGTCTTTTATCCGGGAGACTTCATTTGAGTAAAACTCAAGAAGATCAAATTGTCCATTCAATAATACCGTCAGGATGAGATCAAAGCGGCCGGTTACCACCCCCACCGAAACCACGCCCTTCAGCCGGCTGAACTCCTCTCCCTTTTTCACAAGTTCCATGGTATCCAGCTTGACCCCCACCATGACGAGCCTGTGGCCGGGGAGGCCTTCCGGATCCACCAGGGCTGTGATATCCAGCAACCCCTCTTTCTGAAGCTTCTTGACCCTTGTCCTGACCGTATTTTCGGTAATGCCCAGTGAATCGGCTATGGCCTTGAATGATCT
>CAYUCJ010000218.1:0-5999 GCA_964443285.1 uncultured Desulfobacteraceae bacterium
GCATGGCCACGGATTTGTAGATAAAAAGATAATCGAGTTCCCCGGCCTCCAGGAGGGCAATCAGGTCGGTCTCCTTGGGCCGCACGTTCCTCGCGGGACAACCCGTCTTCAAGTTCTCGAATAGTCCCGGCACCTGGTAATACTTCTCCGCCAGCTGCCAGACCAGCTGGCTCCTGTACCCGCAGGGGTCGCTGTTGGGATCCGAATGGCCGTATTCCACGTCTTTCCGCAAGAGGATACGGTACCAGTTCTGCCCGTTGATCTCCGTGGCATATTTTGAATCCGACCTGTACATGATGGCCATCTCATTGGTGGCAAAAGAGATGTTCCACGCGGCATATTTGGGAATCAGCAGGTTTTCAATCACCGTATAGTCGGCAGAGGCCATGATATCGGCAGGCCGGCCCAGGTCACTGATCTTTCTGGCGCAGGTCCTGGAGCCCGCCGCCTCCCTAATGACCTCCACGCCCGGATACCGGCCTTCAAAGGCTTTTGCCATCTCCCGGAATGGGATAGACAGGGAGCCGGCGTGGAAGATGATGAGCTTTTCGCCCGCCCGGGCATGCAGAGGTGATACAAAAACCAATACGGAAACGATACCCGCCAGCCATACCATTCTCAATACTCTTGAAATACTATTTTTCATCATTATCCTCCTCTTGTTTTCACTTCTTCCTGTGGAAAAATCATTTTTCCACAAAGACTTAAATCATACCCTTCCAGTTCTTCTGCAAGCTTTCGAAATGGTTCTTCATGCAGGAGCCCGATGAATAACTGCACACCCGGGTCGAAAAACCGCTCCCTTGAAACGAGGAAGTCAAAGCGCTCCCACCGCCACGGGACAAAATCCAGATCAAGCATGCCGGCAACCGCCCTGATTCCCGGACCGGCATCTGCCCGGCCTGAGAGGACTTCCAACCCCACATCAAGATGCCTTGAGGCCTCATTTTCATATCCATTCAACGTGTCATTTCTGACACCCGCCTTTTCAAGTTCTCTGTCGAGGAGCAGGCGCGTCCCGGTTCCCAGAGGACGGTTGACAATGCGGATACCCTTTTCCGCCAGGTGATTGGCGCTTTTGATCCCTTTGGGATTTCCCTTCTGTAGGATGAGCCCCTGTTCACGGCGTGAAAAATTGACCACCACAGGCATCCGGTCCAGTTCCCGGCTCGCGAAACCGAAATTGTATTCCTGCTCGTCTTTCTGCAGCAGGTGACTGGATGCCACATGGCAGAGATTTCGTCTAAGGGCCCTGATTCCCCCCATACTTCCCAGGTTCCCGAAAACAGCCAGGTGATCGGGGTACTGCCGGTTGAAAAGGGAGAGCGCCCTGTCGAGCAGGATATCATTGCTCCCGGCGACAATGAGCAGCCCGTGATACGGGGGGAGAGGGTGCGAGGACTTTGGGAAATTGACCGTCTGATTCTCCAGCCACTGCTCCACCAGATGCCTGGGAAAGAGCCACTTTCCCGTAGCCTTGCTTCCTGGAAGTCCTTTCTCAGCGATCAGGGAATAGACCATCTTTTCATTGATATCCAAGAAACGGGCCACTTCACGCGTGTTTAACAATTTCTTCTCTTCCATAGTGCACCTCCGTCTTGTTCAGATTACACCAATTGTGTAATTGATCGTCAATATTATTCTTACGCGAAGTCTATTTTGCCCACAGGACAACTAAATATGACTTTCAAATCATGGCGCAGTGCTATAGAAGTCCACTTTGGAATTTTTGAAAAGGGAAAATGTTGAAACGGACTCAGGGAATCAATCCTGCACTTTTCAGCCTCCGGAGCACGGGTGGAACCACTGCTGCTCCAAGGCAGCCGAAAAGCACATTGAAAAAGGATGCCACTGCTGCATGCTGAAGAATGATCTGCCATCCCATACCCACCAAACGGTCGACGATCATAAGAGTCAAAAAACGACTTGCTGCGGCCATCGCACCCGTCGTGATTGAGGCGACATAGCTCAACCCCACTCCCGGAATAAAAAGCCCGCAGAGATCCACCACAACTCCGGGAAGGAGCAATTTGAATATCACGAGCGGCCCTGCCTTGCCCATACCCAGGAACATGAGCAGAATCCCTGCGAGAAAGCCCACCAGGGTGGCGGACCAGCGCTTGGGAACCGCACCTTTGCTAATCACCAGGAAAAAGAGTGTAAAAAACATGGCATGGCCGGTGATATGCAGGTGCAGACGGAAAGCAACCCGTAATATAACGATGAAGCTTGCACAAAATCCCAGTACAAGCATTTCCCGGAGTGTAAATTGACTTGGCCGTTTTCCAATCATTTCTGAGTCATCTTTCTTGAGGTCGAGGTTTTTTCTTTCCCTCGGGCACCCATTTTCCTTTCTCTCTGACCACCCTGAGCACGGGAAAACCCTCCCTGAGTTCCGGGCGCACCCAGCCCAGGGTATCAATCTCTTCCAGAGTACCCAGCATCTTCCCGGAACCCGACATCACGGCACGGATAGGCGTCGCGCCCAGGATCTCCCCAACGCTCATTATGCCCCTGATGTCCCTGATGCCTTCCAGGCCTATGAATCGTCCGTCGTTTTCAGTGCCCCGGAGACCCACCCCGGCCATGGCGCCGATACACCCCTGGCCCGTCTCGCCGTGCCACCAGGTAAACATCCCCAGCCGCTCGGCCAGGTCACGCGCGTCCTGGATCTGGAGGACCTCTTCCTGCGCCCTTCGCCCAAAAATGCTCAATTCTTGCGGGCACTCATCGCGATTTGCCACACAAAGCCCGGGATTCGCTCCTTCATGAAAGTTCTGCATGAGAAAATCCTTTGCCGCTGCAATGACATCCTCAATACGCCCTTTCTTCTCCGCCTCGATACAAGCGGAGCTGTTATGGGAAGTGTAGGGGATATCCGGGTGCACCAGGAATTGATGTCTGGTTACCGTGGGCAGGCCGACCAGTCCTCTCTCAAACAGGCAATCCGAGAGCATTCTGGAAAGCCTGCCGGTGCCGATACTCTCCAGGTTATCCGTATCATCGATGGCGATCAGAAACTTCATGTCTTCTTCTCCTTTTTCTTATCAGACGCCCCTTGGGGTATCGTGCCCCGGCGTCGTCCAATCCCGATCCTTCACTTTCCTCTTTAAAACCCCTCGCCTGAGCCGCTAGAGAGGCATCCTCAGCGGTCTTCAACACGCGCACCATGAGCGGTATGAACACACTCTGCAGGGCATCGTTCCAGTTGCGCGGATTCATGAGCTGCCGCGGACCGATCCTGGCCCCTCTGAGACGCTGTATCCTGCCGATCTCGCCAAGTTCCCGCGCAAACAGGGGCACAAAGCGCAGACTGGTGGAGACCACAAAGGCCATACGCGCCGGCAGCACCCTCCGCAGGCTCCCAGTCATGCGGCTTCCCGTGGTGGTCCGAAAGAAGATGGCACCGGGCAAAAAAAACAACAGTATCTTGGCGCCTACCTGCGCTCCCGGCCACAGTCCATCCTGCACACCGTACCGGATCACGTAAAGACCCGTCACTATCAATAGTTGTACAAAGAACCATCGCGTATCCCGCCAGAGATCATGCCATTTCAGGCCCGCCGCGAAGTAGAAAATCAGGTTCAGAAGCAGCAGCCCTCCCAGTGCCGCCGGCCACCGGGCGGCAATGGCAGCCACGCCCATGACGCCCGCCAGGGCCAGCTTCCACCCGGCGCCCAGCCGATGCACAAGCGAACCGGACGACCTGAATTGAAAGGCATGGCCGGTCAAACGATCCATTCCCGTCCCATCACCCGCGGCTCATCTTTCCCTTGTCAAGGATCCACTTTCGATCCACTTGGCACCCTTTCAAGGAACCGGGATCGTGAGACGTCAATATGATGGAACTCCCGTGACGCGTGCAAAACTCCTCAAGAATTTTCAACAGTCTTTCACGCAACGGAAAGTCCAGTCCTGCGAACGGGTCATCCAGCAGAAGAATTTCAGGTCTCGACGCCATCACCGACGCCATGGCAAGCCGGTGTTGTTCCCCGTAGCTGAGAGTCAGAGGAGATCGGTCTACCAGGTGTGCCAGACCGCATAGATCCAGTGCCTCCCTCACCCGCGCGCGAATCTCTTCCGGAGGCAGTTGCATCCTCTTCAAAGAAAAGGCGGTCTCCTTTTGGACACTCTCTTCAAAGAGCTGCCTTGATGGATTCTCCAGGAGCATTCCCACCTTTCCCACCAGATCGCCGACTCCAGGATCGGAGACCCCCGCCACCCGAAGGAGACCCGAATCAGGCGTGATCAGGCCGGCCATACACTTGAGGAGTGTTGTTTTACCGGAGCCGTTGCGTCCGAAGATCACGGCAAACTCTCCCTGCGCTATTTTCATATCGATACCGCTAAGCAGAGACATCCCGGCCCTTCCCGCGATACATAAACCTCTGATCTCCACACAAGGGGATCCGGATTCCTCTGAAGAAGGACGCGATTCAAACGGATCATCCCAGAGAGGCTTCCTGGGGGCAAGAGCCGTTTCCCGGTCAAGGTCCCTAATGCGGCCCCTGTTCATGAAATAGAATCTGTCGGCCAAGGACTTGAAGAGATTAATTTCATGATCCGCAATGATAAGCGCATGCCCCCGGCCCTTCAGCGTCTCCAAGATTTCAACCAGCCTCTCTTTTCCGGGTGTATCAAGCTGCGCCGAGGGTTCGTCAAATAGCGTCAAGGCAGGTCTCATGGACAGCACTGAAGCAATGGCAAGCCTCCTTAATTCGCCCGCGGACATCTCTTCGACGCTCCGCTTTTCATATCCTGCGAGACCCACGGAACCTAGAGCACCTTTCACTCTTTCCCGGACCTGCCATCCAGGCAGGCGAAGATTCTGGAGGCCGAAGGCCACTTCATCCTCTACAGTGCTGCAAAGGATCTGTGTTTCCGGATCCTGAAAAACCATCCCCACAGATCTCCTTTTTTTGGCCTCTGAAAAAACGACCTTCCCGGAAACCACTCCTCGCTTCAAAAGCCCCTGGATGGCCCGGATAAGGGTCGTCTTGCCGCTCCCGGATGGCCCGGTGACACATACACACTCTCCCGGAAACACCTCCAGAGATACTGCGTTGAGCGCACGGGTTGAACGACCCGGATATGCATAGGAAAAATCCTTTATGCGAAGAAGTGCATTCAATAATCTCGCCTTTCCGCACCCGCCGAGAGCATCTTTCCCCGGGTGGAATTCACGACCGGGGTTCAATATTTGAGGGCTTCCGCGGACAGGAATATCAGAAACGGACTTCGACACCGCCGTAAACGGTCCGTCCCGCCTGGGGGAATCCGTAGCTTTCCTCGTAGATCTGATCGAACAGATTGTTGGCACCCAGATACAGACTCAGTCGATTATTAAATAATGCCTGCTCCAGCTTGACGTTAAACAAGGTAAAATCGTCCAGCTTCTCTTTCAAAAGGGGCGATTTCTTCGAGTAGTAGTACTGATTCCCGACATAGAGCATATCTGTATACGCGGAAAGGCCGAAAGGAAAGCGATAGCGGGCTTCAAAGGTGACTTTGTCGCGGGGACGATATTGGAGTTGATCCACTTCCGTCCCGGCTGAAAGGTCTTTGGTTTCCATGTATGTGTAGCCGACCTTAAGGTAAAGGGCCTCAATCAAATGGTTTTCCAGACTGACTTCAATCCCTTTGAAACGGTATTTCTGATTGTTTTCGTACAGGTTAGTGCTATCATTCTTTTCGATGTAATCCCTCACATCGCTCTGAAACCCCTCAGGCTCACCCTGGACTTGAAAGGCAATTCCTGGTCTACCCCGACCTCGTAGTTGTTGGATTTCTCGGTCGTCAGATCCGGATTGCCGCTCTCCGGATCATACAGCTGTTGGATCGAAGGGAAGCGAATCGCCCTCGCCGCCGAGGCCCTGATCCTCGTCCCCTGCAGGGGATCATAATGAGCTCCCAGCATGAAACTCGGGCGGGAATCCCCCTCGTTTCCATCCTTCTTGAACCAGTGGTAATTGTAGCCGAGCACGAGACCGGTCTTTTGC
>CAYUCJ010000219.1:0-5964 GCA_964443285.1 uncultured Desulfobacteraceae bacterium
TCACTTCCGGCACACCGTGTCCCTTGGCCTCGCTGGCTGCAAAGGTCACGATCAGGCCGACCAGGAGCCCCCCGAGGCAGGGGATTCCAACGATAATATAAACAGGGAGCGTGTGAGAAAAGGAGAGGATATCACCGGTATTTCTGTAGAAGACATACTGAGCGCCTTTGATCAGCAGGCGGAAAAGGACGGCCCCGTATCCGCTCAGGAAGCCGATGAATGCGGCGACGAGCAGAGTCAGTATGTGCTCATCCAGATGGTACCGTTTCAAGGTCTGCTTGATGGTCTGATTGCGCGTGAACAGCATGAGTTGAAAAACGCTCCTTGCTCCGCTCTGTTATCACATTTCCCAGGGCAGTGCGCGATTGAGTTCTATTCCCTGGAGGTCGAGGCTGGCGTCGTAGACCAGGATTTCCACGCCGTTATCGCGTGCTTTCCTGAGTTCGCGGCCGTAATCAGGATCGATGTGATCGGCCGGGCTGAAGGTTTCCGCGTCCATGCGCTGGATCAGAAAAAACATGACGCCGCGATCGCCCTGTTGCACCTGGCGTTGGAGTTCCACCAGGTGCTTGAGCCCCCTGGTGGTGACGGCATCCGGGAAAGAGGCCTTTCCATCGACGACCAGGGTGCAGTTCTTGACCTCCACGTAGCAGCGTTTGCCTTCTTTCTGGAGGAGGAGATCGATCCTGGAATTCCGCCCGTATTTCACCTCGGAACGTACCTGGTCAAATCCATTCAGCTCCGGCACCTTCCCGGCCAGGATGGAGGCACGGACCAGCCGGTTAGGTACCAGGGTATTGACACCTACCAGGGATGTGGGCATGGCGATGATCTCCCAGGTGTATTTGAGACGTCTGCCGGGGTTGTCGTGATGACGGGTGAGATAGACCGGGCGGCCCGACTCGGAACAGGCCTCCATACTTCCCGAATTGGGACAGTGGGCCGCCACCACGCGGCCGTTCCGGAGCTTCACGTCTGCAATAAAGCGCTTGTAGCGCCTGACGAGTGTGCCCCTCAAGAGCGGGGGCCAGTTCAAACGCCCTGGGATGGTTGCGGCCCCCCCGACAGGGTTTGAGAGGTTTTCGGGCGTCATGAGGCCTTGTGCTTCGCCCTTTCCTCGTCCCTGAGGACCCTGCGCAGGACCTTGCCCACCACGGAGGTGGGGAGTTCGCTACGGAATTCGATGGCCCTGGGCCGTTTATATCCGGCCATGTTCTCCTTGCAGAAGGCAAGGATTTCCTCTTCAGTGGCCTCAACCCCGGGCTTCAGCTGGATAAAGGCCTTCACAGACTCCCCGGTCCTCTCATCGGGCACCCCCACCACCGCCGCAAGGGCCACCTTCGGGTGGGTGAAGAGCACTTCTTCGATCTCCTTTGGATAGGCATTGAAGCCGCCCACGAGGATGAGGTCCTTTTTCCGGTCCGTGATGACCAGGAACGCCTCCTCGTCGAAGTGACCGATATCACCCGTGAGCAGGTACCGCTTTCCGTCAATTTCCCGGAACATGGCCTCGTCGGCCTCGGGTTTGTTCCAGTACCCGAGCATGATCTGGGGACCGGAAGCAGCAATCTCGCCGTCCTCGCCGTCGGGCAGTTCCTGGAGCCCCGTTTCCAGGTCCACGATCTTGATTTCCGTATTGAGGAAGGTGAGACCCACCGAACCTACTTTGCGCTGTTCCAGGTTGGTGGGGTTGAGGGAGATAATCGGGGAGGTTTCAGTCATACCGTACCCTTCAAAAATGACGCAGCCGGTCTTGTTTTCAAACTGCCGGACCACCTCAAGGGGCAGGGGAGCAGCACCTGATCCACAGCCTATCATGGAGGAGAGGTCAAAACGGTCCAGGAGGGGATGGTTCACAAAGGCCGAGTAGATGGTGGGCACGGCGGCCATGGTGGTCACCTTGTATTTCTCGACGGCCTTCAGGACCTCGGTGAAGGGTGGATTGCCAGCCTTTGGGTCCGGGATACAGACCAGCCTGGAACCATTGTAGCAGCTCCACAGCATGGCCAGGGTCAAACCGAAGCTGTGGTACCAGGGCAGTACCCCCAGGTAGGTGTGCTCGCCTCCTCTGGTCATCCGGACCTTGGGTTTCCCAGGCTCCGCCTCCATCCACACCCATTCCTGAACGCTCATCACGTTGGATACCAGGTTGGCGTGGCTCAGACAGGCCCCCTTGGGAACGCCGGTGGTTCCCCCGGTATAGAGCACATTGGCCGGGTCTTTTACGGGGTCCACCTCGAACTGCGGAGGTTCGGCCCGGGCCGATTTCACCGCGTCGTCATACATGATATGCCCGGGTTCATGACGGTCGGCCTTGGGAATCTTCCCCAAGAGTGATCCGAGGGTTCCTTTGAGCCAGGGGAGGTAGGATTTCACGTTGCAGATCACGACCGTTTCCACATCGGAACCCTTTATGGCTTCGACGGCCGTGGGGTAGAATTCCGGATGATCCATGACAAAGACGGCCCTGGCACCCGAGTCCTTGAGCTGATAATTGAGTTCGGATGCCTTATAAAGGGGGTTGCAGGTGACGCACACGCCGCCTGCCTTCAGGATGCCGAAGAAGATCTCCGGGTAGTGGGGGAGATTCGGAAGGAAAATGGCCGCCTTGTCCCCTTTTTTGATCCCCCTGGAGGCAAGGAAATTGGCGAGCCTGTCCGCCGTGTCCCTGACCTGGGAAAAGGTCCTTGAGGCATCGGCAAAAAGGGTATAGATCGCCTTTGGAAATTCGCGGGCTGTGTCATCGAGGATGGAATAGAGCGGTTTTTCATACCCGGTGATCTCATGGGGGACGTCTTCGGGCCATTTTGGGCTTTCCCAAGGTTTGGGTGGCATAAAGGACCTCCTTTCTCGGTTAGGGGTGGGAAGAAAAGAGAGACTTGGTCACCAACACGGGTTGTTCTGCCCGTATACCACAGAATCCATGCCAATGCTAAAAAAATATTCATAATTTCTAAAGAGTTGTATTATTTTCCCCAGAGGGTCTCCCTGAGGCCCGAAGAACGTTCGATACGCCGATTCACCCCTTCCACAAAGACGTCTTCCCGTCCCCAAACTTCTGTCTTCTTTCTGGCGCGGGTCAGACCCGTGTAGATCAACTCCCGGGTCAGAACAGGAGAGGGGTGATCCGGGAGAAGGAGCAATACGTTCTCAAATTCCGAGCCCTGTGCCTTGTGGACCGTCATGGCAAATACGGTTTCCTGTTCGGGAAGACTCAGGGGATGCATTTTTCGCGGATGGCCTCCCTGCGAGACAAAAAAGGCACGGAGATCGCCGCCCGATTCCGGGTCCGGAAGGATCAGACCCACATCGCCGTTGAAAAGCCCCAGGTTGTAATCGTTCCGTGTGATCATGACAGGCCTGCCCGTGTACCAGGGTCCTTCCGGCCGGATCAGGTGTTCCGCCGTCAGGATCTGCTCAATAAGGCGATTCATGGCCACAACCCCGAAAGGGCCTTTCCTCAGGGCGCAGAGGATCCGGAAAGCCTCGAACCTGGAAAAGGCCTCTTCCGGATTTTGTGCTTCCAGGTAACCCCCGTATCCGGAGAGGATCTTTTTTTTCAGGGTCCGGGCAAGTTCGGGAAACTCTGGGAGTCTGATCCAACGGATGGATGAATGACGTCCTCTCCTCAAGATGCTCAGGGCCTGCTCGCCTTCTCCCAGGTTGATGGCGCGGCTCAGGACCCCGATGCCGCTTTCGCTCCCGAAACGATAATTCTTTTCGAGCCTGACCAGAGAGTCCTGAATGGCTGGACCGGTCCCTTGGGGAATAACCTGACCGGTCAGGGACTGGTACCGGGTGCAGAACGGTGTGGAATGTCCGCGAGGTCTGCCGCGGTCGCAAAGATCACCCAGGACGGCCCCTGACTCCACAGAGGCGAGCTGGTCCTGGTCTCCCAGGAGGACGAGCCTGGCGTGAGCGGGGAGGGCCTGAACGAGTTTCGACATGAGGGGAAGGTCTACCATGGAGGCCTCGTCGACGATCACCACGTCAACCCCCAAAGGATTCCCGGCGTGGTGTCGAAAATAGGGAGACCCGGAAAGGGGGCCCAGGAGCCGGTGAATGGTGGAAGCCTCCGTGGGGAGCCTTTGACGAACGGGTCCGTCCAGCGGGAGGTTCAGAGCTCCCGGACGAATGGCCTCCCCGAGTCTCTGCGCTGCCTTTCCGGTAGGCGCAACAAGGGCGATTTCAGGCGGCTTTTCCATGTCCTTCCGGAAAAGGAGGGCCAGTATCCTGCCTACCACCGTGCTCTTACCCGTGCCCGGTCCTCCCGAGATGATAGAGAAGCGGTTGACCAAAGCGGCAAATGCCGCCACCTGCTGCCAGTCGGGTCCGCCGGTCTCTTCCGTCTT
Source organism: uncultured Desulfobacteraceae bacterium (assembly GCA_964443285.1). GTDB lineage: Bacteria > Desulfobacterota > DSM-4660 > Desulfatiglandales > Desulfatiglandaceae > CAYUCJ01. The sequence goes on from CAYUCJ010000219.1 coordinate 4,353, forward strand.
GAAGAGGGTTGAAAGATCCTTACGGACCTGCCCATCGTCGATGGGCAGGATGCCGAGGCCGGACCACTCCTCTATCTTCCTTGCAAGCAGGTATTCGTATTCCCAGTAGCGGAAGAGATAGAGACGGTCGCTGTGATCCAGGATAAGGGGCGTTTCATCGCCGGGACTTCCCACCACGTCCCATTTCCGGAGTCGGGCCACCCAATTGGATCGATCGGGGCATGTGATGATGGTTGGATGGCCGTCTTCTTCCATCAAGGTTTCACCGGCAATGGTCGAGAGATCAAGGCAGACATTCCCGTCTCCGGTGGCCCGGCTCACCAGGGCGGCAGAGAGGAGGAGCGCAGGATCGGCCCGGTTCGAAATCCTTGCCAGAAACCCGGCAAACTGGAGGTCGATCTCCGAAAAAAGCCCTGTATCGTATAGGTCGGATATCATAGTCTATTACGAAGCAATCAATGCCATTCCCAAAGCGTCAATGAGGGCCGGTGACGGTCGGTCCCGGAAAATCCCGAAATCGGGCCCCCTGCCGGGTTCGACCCCCCGAAGAAATATGTAGTAGGCCCCGCCGAAGTGGTCCTCATACCGGTATTCAGGGAGACGGAGCCTCAGATACCGGTCCAGGGCCAGTGCATAGAGATGGTACTGGAGGAAATAGTGTCCCTCCAGCATGGCCTTTGCCAGCCCATCGGAACCGTAATCCTCCACCCGATTCCCCAGAAAATTGGATTTCCAGTCCACCAGGTAGAAACGGTGGTTCCAATGGAAAACCAGGTCCATAAACCCCTTCATGAAACCCCTGCGTGGAGAAAATTGCAGCCGACCGAGAGCTTCCGGGAGGTCGTGCGGGAGATCGGGGCCACCGTTCGCCGAAAAGAGTCTTTTCAGTTCCCCTGGGGAGATCATTTTGAGTGCAAAAAGAAATTCCAGTTCGTTCAGACGTTCCTTCGACGTGATCTCCTGGAGCTTGAGAGTCGGATACAGGGGATCGAGGGAGGCCGAAAGGAGCTTTCGGAGCATCCCTTCAACGGTCCCGGCCCATCGGGATTCAAAGCCGTGGGCAACGAGTCTCGCCGTGACCAGATCGTGAATCAATTGGGACTGTTTTTCTCTGAAATCCAACCTCTCCAGGATATCGTGGAGGCAGGTGCCGGCTCTGGCCCCCTTTGGAAAGGCGAAGCCATCCAGGACCGGTTCCCCGGCCGGTTCTTCCGCGGCCCCCTCAAAAGATTCTTCATCCGCGGGAAGTCCGTCATGATCCGGATGGTCCACGCCTGCATCCCTCCTGGAGGTCAGGGACGAAAAGCTCGCGATCTTCCAATCCCTGGTGATTCTTCCTGAAAAGGTACGATTGGATAGCGTTTCCGCCTTTTCTGCGGGTTCTTCTTGAGGCGGGCCGTGTCCCGCCGGGAGGGGCGATACCTCAATGGAGCCTCCCGATTCCCTTTCAAGCGTCTTCAAGTCGGCAACAATTTCCTCCTGGGACATGGAACGAAAGGCCTTGGCCGTCCTCTCCACGACATGGTTATCCTGGCCGGGATCACGAGAGTGAAGCAAGTAGGCAAGACTCGAGATTTCCGAGTCCTTGATTCGCCCCCAGACCACGTAACAG
>CAYUCJ010000220.1:0-5903 GCA_964443285.1 uncultured Desulfobacteraceae bacterium
CGCGCATGAAAAAAGTCTACGATGAGAGGAGACGATACATGATCCAGCGGATCCGTGAACTCGGCTTCGGCCTTCCAGTGGAGCCAGCAGGGGCCTTTTACGTCTTTGCCAATGCAAGAAAATTCGGGGAGAACTCCTACGATCTCGCATTTGAAATCCTTGAAAAGGCCGGCGTGGGCGTCAGCCCCGGCATTGATTTCGGCCAAAACGCTGAAGGTTTCTTGAGATTTTCCTATGCCAATTCCTTGGAGAACATTCGGGAGGGACTGGACAGGATAGAACGCTTTCTGGATCACAGATAATGGATGCTCAGTTTCTCATCAGCGCGTTCCGGCAGCATCAGTATCCGGTGCCGGACAAGCCGGAGATCGCCATTGCGGGGCGTTCCAACGTGGGGAAATCTTCACTTATCAACGCGCTCGTCAACCGCAGGAAACTGGCAAGAACGGGCTCCCAACCGGGAAGGACCCAATCCATCAACTTCTTCGTCCTGAACGGCGTTATCTACCTGGTGGACCTCCCGGGATACGGTTACGCAAAGGTTCCGCTCCAGGTCAAGGCATCATGGAAACAGATGGTCGAAACCTACTTGGGTACAAGACCGAATCTGAAGGCCGTGGTCGTTATCCTGGACATCAGGCGGGATCTGGCTGCAGGCGACAGGGACCTCCTTGACTGGCTGATGCAGCACGGGGTCGAAATTATCCTCACGATGACCAAGGTCGACAAGATCAGCAGGCAGCAGGCTGGAATCCGCGCAAAACGAATCTGCCAAGGCATAGAGACCGAATCGGTTGCAGGGCCTATCCTGTTTTCATCAAAAACGGGTCAAGGCCGTGATGAACTCCGGGCCTGCATCAACCGGATAGCGGGAGTTATGATCTGAGTACATCGAGGCCATAGGCCTTGATCTTTTTGTGAAGGTTGCTTCTTTCAATTCCGATCGCTTCGGCTGTCTGGGAAATATTCCAGTCGCATTCCCGAAGCTTTGCCTCAATGAATGCCTTTTCGAACTGGTTCTTGGCCTCTTTCAGAGAATCTGACAGGGTTTGCGGATCAATCCCGGTCTTTTGTTCGTAGGGACGACTGAAGGGAGGCGGGATGTCTTTCGCCCCAACCACATCGGCAGGGGTCATGATCATGAGTCTTTCCACTAGATTCTTTAATTCTCTCACATTCCCCGGCCAGGGATACTTTTTCAGGATCGCCATAGCGCCATCGCTGATCTTTTTGGGCTCAATGCCGGTGCTGATGGAAAATTCTTCCAGGAATTCCTCCGCAAGCTCAGGAATGTCGGCGGCCCTCTCCCGTAATGGGGGAACGTATATGGGGATGACGTTCAACCTGAAATAAAGGTCCTCCCTGAAAGTCCCTTTTTCAATTTCTGCTTCCAGATCCTTATTCGTCGCGGCAATTACCCTCACATCCACATGGATGGTCCTGCTTCCGCCAACTCTTTCAAATCTCTGCTCCTGCAAAATTCTCAAGGTCTTTGATTGAGCCTTCAGGCTCATATCTCCAATTTCATCCAGGAAAATGGTGCCTTCATGCGCTTGGTCAAATTTGCCTTTTCGCATGGCGGACGCGCCCGTGAATGAGCCCTTTTCATGACCGAAGAGCTCACTTTCTATGAGATCTTCAGGAATGGCTGCACAATTGACTTCTACCATGGGCTTGAAGTTCCTGTGACTCAGTCTATGAATGTAATGGGCCACCAATTCCTTGCCCGTACCATTCTCTCCGGATATGAGGACCCAGGCGTTGGTTGGCGCCACAATCCTTATCTGCTCCTTGAGCTGGTGAATAATATCGCTTTTTCCGGTGAGTCGGGATTTTTCCTGATGTTTCTGTTTCAGGAGGTTGATCTCTTCCTCCAACCGGTAATAGTCCAGCGTTTTTCTTACCGTATGAAGGAGCTTTTCCATGGACAGGGGTTTTTCAATAAAATCATAGGCCCCGAGTTTCGTCGCCTTGACTGCCGTTTCGATGGTCCCATGGCCCGACATCATGACGACCTGGAGGTATGGGTAAGCCTCTCTTATCTTGACAAGGGTCTCTATCCCATCCATTCCCGGCATCCAGATATCGAGGAGCACCAGGTCCGGGAGGACTTCCTCCACCTTGATCAGGGCCTCATTTCCGTTCTCTGCGCTGACAACTTCAAATCCTTCATCCGACAGGATCCCTTCAAGGGATTGCAGGATGCTCGCTTCATCGTCCACGACCAGGATGGTTCGGGCCATGTTCTCTTACCTCATCATTTCCAGCGCAATTCCGGCTGTTCTCCGGGATGCACCTCTGTTGCCCAATCTCTTGCGAATCATTCCCAGTTCCTTGATCATCCGGCATCTTGCTCCCTTGTCACTGAGGAGTGTTTCCGTTTCCCGTGCCAAGTTTTCAGGGGTGGCATTCTCCTGAATAAGCTCGGGAACGACTTTCTTTTCCGCAACCAGGTTTACGAGACTGATGAAAGGCACCCTGATGATCATTTTTCCAATCCTGTAAGACGCCCATGAAACCCTGTAGACAACCACCATGGGAATTCCCATCATGGCCACCTCAAGGGTGACCGTTCCGGATGCGGCAATCGCCGCGTCACAGGTCTTTAGGGCCTGGTAGATATTCCCGCTGGAAAGTGCGATCTCGATGTTGGAAGGCCCGATTATCTCCCTGACCAGTTCAACGTTGATAGTGGAGGCCAAAGCAAGGACGCAACGCAGCCCAGGATGCTTTTTCTTCAGAATTTCCGCGCTCGACACCATGGATGGAAGCAGAAGCCGCACCTCTTCATTCCGGCTGCCCGGAAGCAACGCCAGGACGGGGCTCCGGTTCGACATCACACGATTAGAACTCTCTATGCTGCGTGGGGAAAGCTCGGGCGCAGAATCCAGCAGCGGATGGCCGACGTAATCCACCCTGACTCCCTCGTTTCTATAAAAAGTCTCCTCAAAAGGCAATATGACCGCCATGCGGTCCACCCTCTTTCTGATCTTTTTGACTCTCCCCTTCCTCCATGCCCAAGCCTGGGGACTGATATAATACAGGACCGGAACGCCGCAGTTTTTTGCCGTTCGTGCCAAATGGATATTGAAATCAGGATAATCCAGCAGGATAAGAAGATCAGGTCTGTCTTTTTTCAGGATGTGTTTCAGATGCCTTAAGGCCTTGTAAATAATCGGAATCCTGGGAAATACTTCGGTGAGTCCTACCACTGCCATCTCGCTGGACGAAAAAAGGATTCTGACACCGGCCTGGGCCATTTTCTCCCCACCGATCCCCAAGAAAACGATTTGTGGGTCCTTCTGGAGAATTGAAGCGACCAGATTGGCCCCATGCTGGTCCGCCGAAGCCTCTCCGGCCACCATGAGGACAACCTTCCTGCCCTCTGTCTCAGCAAATGCTCTCGAAATCCTTACACCCCTTTTCAATCTGGCCGATAATGGCCAATGCTACCTTTAAGGCTCTCGCCCCGTCTTCTCCCGTCACCACAGGAGCTGTCCTTTCACGAACCGCCGTGACAAATGCCGATATTTCATCATACAGGGGGTCGGCGTCCGGATAGGCCATCTTGCTGGTAACAATTTGAGGGAGGGTATCGCTGCCTGAGGAATTATCCAGACGGGTCACGCTAATATCTTTTTTGAAACAGTCGACCGAGATATAGGCATCGGGCTGAAAGAGGCGGATCTTTCTCAAGGTCTTGTTTGAAACCCGGCTTGCGGTCAGGTTCGCCACGGTCCCGTTTTGAAAGATTATTCTCACATTTGCAATATCTGTTTTTCCCGTGATGACGGACATCCCCACCGCATGAAGCTCCCTGATTTCCGACCGGACAAGGTGCAAAATGATGTCGAGATCATGAATCATGAGGTCCAGGACAACGTCCACATCGGTTCCCCGTACGGTGAAGAGATTGAGACGGTGTGATTCAATGAAAATGGGACGCGTCAGCAGGGATTCCATCTTGACCACTGCCGGGTTGAACCTCTCCACATGGCCCACCTGGAGGGCAAGGCCGTTTTTCGAAGCCAGATCAATAAGCTCTTCTGCCTGGGACTCCCCGTACGTTATGGGTTTTTCAACGAGCAGGTGAACCCCATTTGAAAGGGCTTCCTTCGCCACTTCAAAATGGCTCCCGGTTGGGACGGCAATGCTCACCGCATCCACGTTGCCCAGAATTTCGCCGGCTGATTTGAAGATCCTCGTGTCGTATCGTTTGGCGATCTCAAGGGCCCGTTCCTCATCCGTATCCACGATGCCCACCAGGTCAACCTCTTCGATGGCGCGATATTTCTGGACGTGGTATTGCCCCAGGTGACCTGCCCCAATAACCCCAATTCTTATTTTTGTGTCCATCTAGGTCCTTTTAACCATTCCCCTCAATGGAAAGGATGGAAATGCCACCGCCATCTGCCAGGGAGATCATTTCATCCTTGTCGAAAAGGAGCGTTTTATGGGCTTCAATCGCCAGGACCGCCGCATTCACCTGCAGCATGGACTCAACGGTTTTAACCCCGACCGACGGTACGTCAAATCGCAGATCCTGTTCAGGCTTGCTTACTTTGACCACCACCGCCTTTTCCCGTCCCAGTCTGCCGCCCCTTAAGATCGTTTCGTCGGTACCTTCTATGGCCTCCAGCGCCAAAACGGTCTTCCGCCGAACAATCACGCATTGGCCAATATCCAAACGGCCCAGTTCCTTTGCTATACGCCATCCGAAATGAATATCCTGCATCTCCCCTTTCGTAGGCTTTCTTTTCGTTAGAACTCCGGGGTCGGAAAACAGTTCAGGAACATGCGTGGTTGAGCTGACGATCTCGATGCCTGCCTTTTCCAGCTCATCTGCCACCGCCCTCAAGATATCGTCGTCGTGGAAAATGGCCAGTCTGGACATGAGGCCGATGCCCTTGAGGTCGGGCATAACGTTCTCGAACATCCTCATTTTTTTTATGCCCCCGGCCATGACTGCAGTGCAAACATCGTGATTCTTGAGAGCCTTGATCAGCTGACCCAATTGCCCAAGCCTGATCCAGGTGATGGCATCCACTTCATTTTCAAGCTCAGGATCCGTTTCACCCCGGTGAGCGACGGCTACCACCCGCAACCCTGACTTCCTAGCCGATCTGGCAACCAGCAGCGGGAATTGCCCGCTGCCGGCTATAATGCCCAGGACCTGAATGTTCTTTGAAGAATTCATGAAAGATGGCTATCGAAGGATGCCGCGTTTGGACCCCTCAAGAAACGCCAGGAGCATTTCAAGCTCAGGAAAAGTCCGGATGTCTTTTCTGACCTGTAGGATACCCTCACTGAACCGGCGGTGCTCCCGCCAGATGATCTGATAGGCCTTTTTTAGACCGGCTATCGTTTCGTCGGAAAACCCCATTCTGCTAAGGCCCTTTCGATTGATCCCGAAAAGCCTGGCCCTCGGTCCCGCGGTCATCATGAACGGCGGCACATCCCGGTCAATACCCGACTTGGCACCCAGGAAAGCGTGTGCCCCGATGCGCACGAACTGATGAACTGCCACCAGACCTCCCAGGATCGCATAATCACCTATGGTGATATGCCCACCAAGGGTAGCCACGTTAGACATGATGACGCGATTTCCAAGACGACAGTCGTGAGCGATGTGGGCATAGGCCATGATAAAATTCTGGTTCCCAATCACCGTCTCCCATTCCTCCTTGGTCGTGGCCCGGTTGACGGTCACATACTCTCTGATGACGTTATCATTTCCTATGATCAGTCGCGTGTTTTCCCCCCGGTAACCGATATCCTGTGGGGCGGTACCAATGGAAGTGTAGGGGTAGATTTTGTTTCGCTTTCCTATCCGGGTGTGCCCTTCGATAACCACGTGCGCTCCGACTTCCGTTTCGGCGTCAATGCTCACATGGTCCCCGATG
>CAYUCJ010000221.1:0-5825 GCA_964443285.1 uncultured Desulfobacteraceae bacterium
TGGATAGTTCCGTATCAATTTCTTAAAGAGAAGCTTCGCGCTGGTGTCGTCCTTGATGGCCTGAAATGCCAAACCCTGCCTCAGCATGGCATTGGGCACCTTGTTCCCCTTGGGATAACCCTTGATCACCTGTTGATACGCCAGTATAGCTTGCTCGTATTGTTTCAGGCTCATCCGGCATTCGCCGATCCAAAATTGTGCGTTGTCCGCCAGGTCGGATTTTGGATAGGTCTTTATAAAATCACTGAAGCCGGCAATGGCCTTTTCCAGATCGCCTGATTTGTAGACCGCCAGGGTCTCTTCGTACAGGGCCTCTTCGGGAGAAAGCTTTGGCACCTCCGGCTTCGGCTCTGCAACCTGGACCGGTTTCCGCGCCCCTGTCTGCATGAGACCGAGGTAGTCCTTCATTCCTTTAGCGCCCTTTTCCAGTTCCTCAACCCTCTTTCCCAGGTCTGCGATTGCCGCACGCATTCCGTCTTCCTGGGAAGTGTCTCTTTCGATGGCGCGTTTAGACAAATGACTGCTTTCCTCGACCTGCCCGGAGAGCCTGTCCAATTCCATTTTTATCCGGTCGATCTCCGCCACCATCTGGGCCTGATTGCCGCGGATCGCCGCCAATCTGTTTTCTAGATCTCCAGACAAGGTCTTGCTCAGGGTGGCTTCCCGATTGCCCATATTGTCCAGGGAGTTCTGAAACGCGTTCACCCTGTTGTTCAAGGTTGCCACCTGATCATTTATCCGCATAATATCCTGATCCGTGGCAACCGTTACGCAGGATGAAAGGGAAAACAGGATACCGAGAAGCCACCAGAAAATGGGGGTGCGTTTTCTGTAACTGCGCGCAGATTCTCTCATTTTTGAAGCATCCTCCTGGAGAACAAAGCCGGCCCCAGGGGGGCCGGCTCGTTTCCTCAAAACGCTACCAAATGATTCTTGCCCCATGGGATAAAGGAGCCTGGGGAGTGCAAGACATTATTTGATAAGCTTGAATTCATCACGCCTGTTTTTTGCCCAGGCCGCTTCGTTGTGTCCCGGGTCAATGGGTCTTTCTTCACCAAAGCTGATTGTGGACATCCGGCTTTCGGCGATGCCCAGTGTTGCAAGAAATTTCATCGCCGCGTTGGCTCGTCTCTCGCCCAGAGCCAAGTTGTATTCATTGGTGCCCCGCTCGTCGCAATTGCCTTCGATGCGCACGGAATATTGAGGACGTTGACTCAACCAGTCGGCCTTTTTCTTTAAGGTCATTTGAGCCTCGGGGCTCAGATCGGCCTTGTCAAAGGCAAAATAGATCTTTTCAGCCTCAAAGGCGACCTTTTCGTCAATCAGTTTCTGAGCTTCCGCTTCGGCTTTCATTTTTGCCTGGCGCTCAGCTTCAGCACGTCGGGCCGCTTCCGCCTCGGCTGCCTCTTTCTGTTTGGCTTCCTCGGCGGCTGCCTTTGCAGCCTCGTCCGTAACCTTTTGCTCGCCCGGCTGTGTTTCCTGGGCAGTCGGCTGCGCACCTTCAGATACCTGCATCTGTTTTTTTGCGCAGCCCGACACGAAAATAAAAGATGAACCTACGAATGCCAACGTGATCAAGACGCTCATTATTCTTTTCATCATATGCCCCTTTCTTCCAGATTAGGATTTTGAATTAAGATCTAGCCTTTTTTCATGGTTCAAATACAAAAGTTTCGACCGAATAGTGAATATCAAAGATATTTTTACCCTCAATAGCACCTCTTTTGCAAGAAAAAATATGATTCCGTTACCTCTAACATGCCGAACGGATTATTTCAAGAAGGAAGACATCCGATCCGGCGCCAGTGGAATGACGCGGGCAAGCGGGTCACGGCGACCATGAAGGGGCTGTCTGATCTCCTTTCATGAAGGTGATCCTTCGTTGGTTCTGACCATTAGCGGTCATGATATAAAGGTGGTATTGCCCCTCGCGGTCAGAACTGAAGACCAGGTAGTGACCGTCAGGTGACCAGCAGGGATCTTCGTTGTTGCCCTGATTCTCGGTGAGTTGCCGCACCTCTCCGCCTGCGGGGTTCATGGTGACGATATTGTAATATCCTCCGTCCTTCGAGGTGTAGGCAATGCGGCCCAGAGAGGACCACGCCGGCGAGGTGTTGTATTTACCCTCAAAGGTCAGTCGGCTTTGGGTCTCGTTCCCCAGATCCTGGATGTAGATCTGGGGGTAACCGGACCGGTTGGAGACAAAAGCCATCTTTTTCCCATCCGGCGAAAGAGCCGGTGATACATCGATCCCCCAGTAACGGGTCAGTCTCTTCAGGCGCTTTCCTTCCAGATTGATCAGATAGATATCCGAATTTCCTTTTTCGCTCAGGGTCAAAGCCACTCTTTTCCCATCGGGCATCCAGGCCGCTCCTATGTTGAGCCCCTTTCGTCCTGAAACACGACGGACATTCCCGTTCTGCAGATTTTTCACATAGAGCATGGGACCGCCGTCTTTATAGGAATTGTAAATGAGGTTCTTTCCATCGGGGGACCAGCGCGGCAGCAAGGCAATACTCCCGTCTGAGGTGATTCTTCGGGGTTTGAAACCATCGAAATCGGAAACATAGATCTCCTTGTGCCCTGTCTCATTTCCTACAAAAGCGAGTTTCGTGAGGAAAATGCCGCGATGCCCCGTGAGGAGCCGAATGATATCATTACCAAGCCGGTGCATGATCTGGCGGTATTCCTTTTTGGTTCCCAGGGTCCTCTTTCCCAGTATCTGCTTGCCCCAAAATACATCAAACAACCTGACCTCGACCTCCAAGCTGTTCCCTACGCATGTGTAGCCGCCTGTCAGGAGAAGCTCAGCCCCAATGACGGACCAGTTCTTGAAACGGATGTCTTCCCTTGTCAGGCCGGGGGACTCTTCAATAAAAGCCGATTTGTCCATGGGGCTGAAAAACCCGCTCAGGTCCAGGTCGCCGGCCATGACCGCCGGCAGCTTGGAAGAGAACTCGGGACAAACACTCCCTTTACCCAATGGACTGAAGTCCGGGATGGCAATATTGAATTTCTTGATAGAGGGGGCATTGATATCGATGTATATGCGACTATAGCCCTCTCCGGAAAACGAAAAGAAGGTGAGGAACAACATGGCCGCTCCGCATGCGAAGCGGAAAGTCTTGATTCTTTCAAAATAGTGTTTCACGGAATTTTCACCTTTTCAAGAAACATGAGGCACGCACCCACTCAGCCTTCCTTCAGATCTCGAAGGTTGAAGTTGATTTCGATCTCATCATAGGTTTTCATATATCCCTCGGGGAAGGGCGGCAGGGGATTTGAGCGCTCTATGGCCTTTTGTACGGACTCGTCAAAACCCGCATTGCCCGATTTTTTCTCGAAACGAAAATCCAGGATGCCGCCATCCCTGCTTACTTTCATGATGACCAGCGCCTCGAGTTCTTTCCTTTTTTCAGGGTCCATAAAGGCGGCCGGGTACGCCCAGTTCTCCTTAATCAGCGTTTCCACCTCCACCCTATAGATCTGTTCGGCAATTCCCGTTTGCGGGCCTCCGGGAGGGCCTGCCGGCTCGGAGCCGCTCTTGACCCGGTTCTCTATCCTGGAAATGGCCTCATTGAGGGGATCTGCCTTCCGGGTCTCCACCTTTTTTTCAATCTTTGAAACAGCCTGATCGATGAGTTTGGAAGGGGATTCACTCTTTTTTTTAGACTTGACCGGCCTTTTCTTGACGACCCGTTTCGAAATGACGACGGGCTTTTCCTTTCCGGTGTGCGTTTTGAGCCGTTTCACCGGCGTTACAGGTTTGACCTTTGAAACGTTTCGCACGGGTTTGCCCTTTTTTGAAACCGGGCCCACGCCGGCCTTGGGTGTTTTTCTCGCGGGCGCCTGCACGAGGTCGACCTCGTAGACCGTGCCGTGGAATCTCCCGGTAACCCCTGCCTCCGGGATGAGGAACACCATGGAAAAAAGGGCCAGATGGAAAGCCACCGAGGCAAGAAACATCTTTCCCCAATGGTTCTCATTTGACCGATCCAGGGGAGTCTCGTTCCACAGGGCATCCACAACCATCACTCCAAAGGCTCGGTGACCATTCCCAGCTTGCTGACGCCGGCTCGCTTCACGCTGGCCATGACCTGAACGACGAGACCGTAAGGAACGTCCTTGTCCGCCCTCAGGAGGATTTCCTTTTGGCGCCTGTTTTTAAAAATTTTCTTGATCTTGATCTCCAGGTCCTTCATGCCGATCTTCCTGTTCTCCAGGAAGACCTCCTGCTTCTTGTTGATGGTCAGGAGCATCGGTTCATCTTCGGTCTTCATATACTTGGTGGTCGTCTTGGGGAGATTCACACTGACACCCTGCATCATCATGGGTGCCGTCACCATGAAAATAATCAAGAGAACCAGCATGACGTCAACGAGGGGCGTCACGTTGATGTCCGACATGAACCCTTTTCTATGGCCACTGGTTTGCATATTCTATGCCCGCGATGTCTTCATACTGATATCACCTTGCTTTTTGAAAAACTGCCGCTCCACCGTGCTCAGGAAATCCGATCGGAAAATGTCCATTTCGGCCCCCAGCCTTGAAATCTTCTGGGAGAAGTAGTTGAAGGCCACCACGGCCGGAATAGCTGCAGCCAGGCCGGCTGCAGTCGCGATCAGCGCCTCGGAGATCCCGGGAGCAACAACGGCCAGGTTGGCCGATCCCTTCAGACCTATCCCCCTGAAGGACTGCATGATGCCCCAAACCGTTCCGAAAAGACCGATAAAAGGGGCCGTATTCCCAGTGGTGGCGAGGAAACTGACCGCCTGTTCCAGTCTGTCCAACTGGTCAATCATGGCCTTTTGAAGGGATCGTTCAAGATTGTCCATCAGGACCTGCTGTGATCTGATGGCAACTGTCGACTTTGCCGTTCCCCCATCTTTTTCCGCATCAGATCCGGATTGAATCTTTCTCATCCTCTGGAACTCGCCATAACCCGATCTGAACAAGCGGGCGAGCGGGCTGGCCGTAAGGTCTTTTGAAAAGACGTAGATCTTCTTTAGATCCGTCGTCTGTAGAAAAAGGTTCTGAAACGTCTCCGTTTCCCGCTTTGCCCGGTGAATCAAACGGTATTTGATAAAGATGATCGTCCAGCATGCCATTGAAAAGCCTAAAAGAATGAGCAGAATGAATTTTACCATCATGCCCGCATCAATGATCATCTGCATGACGTCATGCCCCCAGAAGCCGCCAAAGACCGCGCCCACGGGGTTCTGTAGAATCAATGGTATGTCCAGCATAGTTTTTCCTTTCGCCTTAAGCTTTGGCCCAGTCTTTCACGATGCAGCATTCATGAGCCCACTTTCTCTGGATGGGGCCAACTCGAAAAACGCCACCAGGAAGTCGGCGATCCCATGGATGTCTTCAGTTGGAAAGTGAGGGACATCCAGATTCGTAAGGGAGTCCGTAATCAACCCAAGGAGTTGCTCATCGTTCCGACAGACCGGCTCCTTCTGCACTTCCTCTCTGAAGACTTCCAGCTTCGGTGCTCCGCTGTTCTTGAATCCTTCGGCCAGGATAATATCAACGCCGGAGAAATGGGTCTCCAGTTCGTCCAGCTTCGAATCGTGGTCCACATCCCGGACCATGGCCATCTGATAGGGAGATGAAATCAGAACCATACTGGCTCCGGCGTCTTTGTGGCGCCAGCTGTCCTTCCCCGGTTTATCGATCTCAAAGCCGTGCACGTCGTGTTTGACGGTTCCCACCCTGAGGCCCCGCTTTTTCAGTTCGGGAATCAATCGCGTAATCACGGTTGTCTTTCCCGTCCCTGAATACCCCACGACGGCCACCAGTGGAATTCGAATCCTTGAAGGGTC
>CAYUCJ010000222.1:0-5824 GCA_964443285.1 uncultured Desulfobacteraceae bacterium
AGTAGAGTTTTGTCAGCCTGACGCAGAACCAGCCTATGAGCAGGCCGACCGTTGCCGCCATCAAGGGTGCTGCAAGAAAACCCACCCATGCGGGCAGGGAGGTCTTGGTGACAAAGAGCGCAAAGGTATAGGCGCCCACACCGTAAAAGACCCCGTGATGAAACTGATACAATCCGCCGTGGCCGACCAGCATGTTCAGGCTCATGGCCAGGAGGGAGATGACAAAAATGAGCGTGAGGGTATAAGTGTAGAATGGGGGGACGATCAAGGGCAGAACCAGGAGGACGGCCAGGCATGCTGCCGAGAATCCAATGGATTTTGAACCGGAAATCCCCGTAGTCAAATTCGACTCCTGTCTACCAGACGGACTTGAGCAGCCCTTTGGGGCGCCAGATTAACACGATCACCACCGCGGCATAGGGAAAAACAATGGCGAATTGCGGGAGGAAAAGGATACCGAAGGACTGGGTCAATCCAAAGATGAGCGACCCTGCCAGGGCCCCCCACATATTCCCCAGTCCCCCGATGGTCACAATGAGAAAGGCCTCCATGATGATGTCATGGTCCATTCCCAGCGTTATGCTGATGGTGGGAGCCACCAGGGCCCCACCCAGGCCTGCCAGAAAGCACCCGAACACGAAGGCAAAGGCAAAAACCCAGCTCACATTGATGCCTATGGCCCCTACCATTTCCCTGTCCACTGCGGCCGCCCGGGCGATCTTTCCAATCTTGGTCTTGCTGGAAAAGAGCCAGAGCCCGACCGCCACCACGGGACCCACGAGGAGGAGAAACAGGTTGTAGCGGGGAAAAGGTGATCCGAACAGGTTCACCGACCCCCGGAGCATCGCCGGCGCCGAAATAGATCTGTAATCGGCGCCCCAGGACATCTTGACCAGGTCCCCCAGCACGAGCATCAAGGCGAAGGTGAACAAGAGCAGCATAAGGTGTTCCCTCTCGTACAAATGACAGAACAGGGTCCTCTCCGCTATGAAACTCACCAGGGCCACCACCAGCGGGGCCAGAAACAGCGCCAGCCAGAACCCCAGGGGACCGCCGCCCAACAACCTGGAGATACTGAAGGCCGAAAACGCCCCGATCATATACAACGAGCCGTGGGCGATGTTGGGGATCCTGAGGACTCCCAGGATAAAGCTGAGGCCCGAGGTGACGATGAACAGGATCATCGCCAGACTCAGGCCCATCAATAGCTGGCTGGCCAGGGCGGCTGCTGTCAAGTCCTGAATAAGTCCCATGGTGTTGTCTTGCGCTCGGACGCGGTCCGAAATGGATAAGAATTATTGCCGGCCTATTTTCCCCTTACCTTCATGATCTCAGCGCACGAGGGCATGACTTCGGGGCCGGTCAGAGTGGTAATATCCTCGGCGATGAGGAATTTATACTTTGGGGAATTCCCGGTTATGCCGAAATATTCGGGAAGGACCGCTTGATGATCACAGGCCCTCATTTCAATCTCCCCTCCCACAGGGTTCTTGACCTTCAGACCTTCGAGGGCGTCAATGAATTTCTCCTTGTCCACAGACCCTGCCTTCCTGAAAGCCTGGGCTATGAACTGGGCGGTGATGTACCCGTGAAAGGCGGAAAACCCGGGATGATCTCCGTAGGCGGCTTCATAGGCCTTGTCAAAGGCCTCGTTCTCAGGGGTCTCCGGATAGTAGAAGAGATAATCCGTAGTGCCCATTACACCAACAGGGCCCTGCAAACCGAGCGGTTTATCGACACCGTAATCAATGCCGGTATGGATCCAGATGGGGACTTGCTTGGCCATGCCGGTGGCCTTGATCGCTTTCATGATATTGGTCATGCTACGCCCCCCGGTGCAGAAGATGACGGCATCCGGTTTGGCTGACAGAATGGCAGTGATATAGGGAGAGAGGTTCGGTTCTCCCGGCTTCCACCAGGATTCTCCGATCACCTTCACATCCGGCTTCAGTGCTTTGAGATTATCCCATGCCGCCTTGCCGATGGCATGACCATACTCATAGTCATCCCCCGCAATCCAGTATTTGACATAGGGCTTTCGGGAAAGTGCGACTCCGCCTGCCTTGCCTGCCATCGCCGTATTTTCACCCGTCGAAAAGGCATAGCGATTGCCCTTCTTGCCGGTGATATTCTCGCTCTTGGAAATCCAGACGATAAAGGGCACTTTGTTCGGCATGGCCACGTTCTCGGATACGGCCAGGGCGGCACCGCTGTTGATGGTGCCCACAATGACGTCCACATGCTCTCTCATCACCAGTTCCTTGGCCATATTCAGGGCGATGCCCACCTTGAACTTGGTGTCACGGGTGGTGTATTCTATCTTTCCCCCCAATACGCCTTCCTTATTGATCTCTTTCAGGGCCAGCTTAAAGCCGTTGAGCGCATCCTTCGCATACACCGCCGGGGGCCCGCTGTAGCAATCTATGATGCCAACCTTGATGTCACGGGCATCGGCCTTAAGCGGCAACACGATAAACGATACGCCGACAAGGGTCATCGTCAGAATCCAACTCATCAACAAACCTCTCCGCCTCATGGTACACATTTTTCCAGCCATCACGATCCTCCTTCTAGAGAGTTAATCATCTGATCTTCATCCATAAACGATTTCACTTCCTTTTAAAAACGCTGGTGAGCGCAGGAACCGAACTCCGTTTATGCAACCTCGTCTTCAGGTGTGGACTCAGAGTCATCAAATTCCCCGGAACGGATGTTCCGGACACCATCATAACGGCGCCTTTTCCCAGGGCAGGAATGCTGCTATGGTAATCTTTTATTATTTATCACAGATAGGGATGCTTTGCAAAAAAAATGCATTGGGATCGCTCCGGGGAAAAATGTGAAGGACGATTGCAATTCCCCGTACTTGTATTACAATGATGGCTGCACTCTGTCCAGGGTCTCTGGACAGGCACAGCGAGAGGAGGGCTCCATCATCATGGAAAAAATTCAAATCGAGGGCGTGGACCTTTACCTGAGTCAACCTGACGAAGTCCCCATGTCATGGGTGGGTCGAGAGGAGCTTGTCACGCAGGTCCTGGCCTCCTGGCTGGTCATAGGGGAAGACGATTTTCCACTCAACCCAAGGCTTGTGGGCAAGCCCGGGGTGGGCAAGACAACGCTTGCCTATCACGCAGGGCGGAGCCTTCATCGTCCTGTTTATCTGTATCAGGCGACCATGGATACACGTCCGGAGGATCTCATCGTAACACCCGTTATCTCGGAAAATGGAAAAATCAAGTACATGGCCAGTTCGGTGGTCACGGCCATGTTGAAGGGCGGGATCCTCATCATCGACGAAGGGAACAGGATGAGCGAAAAGAGCTGGGCCTCCCTGGCGCCGCTGTTGGACAGCAGGCGCTATGTGGAATCCGTTGTAGCGGGCATCAAAATAAAGGCCCACCCTGATTTTCGATTCTGCACGACCATGAATGACGATGCCAGCACGTTTGAACTGCCGGAATACATCCACTCGAGGCTGCAGCCCCAGATCTATATTGATTTCCCGGAAAGGGATGAGGAGCTGGAAATTCTCAGGAAGAACCTGCCTTTCAGCAACGAGGAGATCCTGGAGTATGTGGTGGAGTTCCTCCAAACCGCCCACGAAGCCAACGAGCGCTATTCCGCAAGGGATGGGATCAACATAGCCCGTTACGCACTGAAGCGGTTCTTCGGCAGTGGCGAACAACTCAGCGAAGAGGCGAAGCGTCATAAGACCCTCTCCTACCTCAAAGAGGCGGCTTCAATGATTCTGGACCGGACGGCATTGGAATATTTCAGGGACATTCTGGATGATGGGGAATTCAAAGAATAATCTGACCTGGGCAAATGTTCGGATGGTCCCTGCTCTCCACAACCGGGTGGAGTTCGCCTACGAGGTGCGCCGTCAGTTCAAGGCCTTTCGGCCGGATAGGGTAGCCGTGGAGTTGCCTGTCACGCTTGAGAAAAGGGTCCTGCAGGGGGTGAAGCGACTACCCCTGCTCTCAGTCGTGCATTATGAAGAGCCCGACGGAACCTTGATTTACCTTCCACTGGAACCCACGGACGCCATGGTGGAGGCTATCCGACTGGCATTGTCGAGCGGAATTCAGGTTCAATTCATCGACCGGGACACGGAGGCATACCCTCTGGATTTTTCCCCCATGCCCGACCCCTATGCCGTCACAAAAATAGGACACGACGTCTATGTTCGGGCCTACCTCCATATCCACGAAGGGGAGGAGCGCTTTCCCGCAGATCTCCTTCGGGAAAAGACGATGGCCTATAACCTGCAACGTTTGAGTGAAAAGGGAGAACGGGTCCTGTTTGTGGGAGGGCTCTCCCATCTTCCGGGGCTTCTCAGGCTGCTCGATCGGCCGCAGGCCCAGGTCATCGGTCGCCGGGAACGGGAAGGTGTGGGCATCGCCCATCTGCATGAGGATTCCAGTCGCGAGATCATGACGGAGATGCCCTTCCTGTCGAGTATGTATGAGCGCACGAGGTCCCAAAATGGTGACGACAATCTGGACCGCCTTCACGTTAACCGGCGACTGGTGGAGCTTGCCTCCAAGAACTACCGGAAGCACAGTAAAGGCGAACTGTCCAACACCCAGTTGAAGATACTCTTCAAGTTCGCCAGAAACTATGCCCTTCTTACAGGCGGCCTGGTCCCCAGTTTCTACCAGCTCGTTGTGGCTTCAAGGGGCGCCGTGGACGACGATTTTGCCTACGAGCTATGGGACGCGGGCAGTCGCTATGCCTGGCAGGAGAATGAACCGGGCCTGCCGGTAGTCAGGTTGCGTGGTGAAGACCTGTATCTCGATGAAAAACGCATTCAATTCCACCGGCGTCTCCGCACCATGAGGAGGCGTCTATTGCCCCTTCCTGTAAAAAAGAGAGCGAGGGAGAAACACCCCGGGGAATGGAAGCGGGATTTCAATACCCATACCATCTGCTCCTATCCTCCGGAAGACGTGGTGATTGAAGGCTATGGCCGGTATCTCCAAAAGAGGGCCCTCGAGATAAAAAGCGAAGAAAACGCCCGCATCGAGCCCTTTATCAGTTCCATGTTGGACGGCCTTGATATCCGGGAAACCATCAGGGACTGGACTCAGAAGACGGTCCATGTAAAATCGGAGAAACCGCTCAGGGGGAAGGTGGGATCGGTTGTCGTGATCTTTGATGCTGATTTTCCGGACAAAGAGGGAAAGGAAGCGTTTCCGTGGCTGGTCACCTGGCTCGGGGAACACGACCAGGAATCGGATATGGCCTTCTACAGCACGCCGGCAGGAGAAATCATGGACGGCCCTGGGATTTCACGATGCCAGTATGGGGGCTTCATGCTGACCTATCCACCCATGAGGGTCTATGACATCTGGAAAGACCCCTTTTTCCATTTCGCGAGAAACAAACCCGAACGCCTCCTCATAGCGGCGCTGGACTACAGCACTGAAAAGCACGTTCTTTACGTTTCAGCGACGCCCCCCTCAGGCTGGTGCAAGAGTGTGGCATCGCGTCTGGGAAAGAAGATTATTTATGTCCCTATCGGAATCTTTTCTCCGGTCACCCTGAGAAAAATCAGACAGTTTCATGTCCTGGACGGTCATCCGGTGAGACGCTACGCCCATCACTATATCTAAGCATCACGTTTCTGCTGCATCCTTTTTTCGAGTGGGGTGGCGTAACAGGACCCCTAACATTCCTACGGCTAACGGGCTTACGAAGGCTTACGCGCAGCAAAAGGGAGGGGCAGTGGAATCGTTTCCGAAATCACATCTCATTGCCTTAAGCCTTGCGCCTAACGCCTTATGCCTTTGGCATATTCCCGCCGGAAAGGAATGCACCG
>CAYUCJ010000223.1:0-5823 GCA_964443285.1 uncultured Desulfobacteraceae bacterium
AAGAACTACCAGGAGGTGCTGTCAAAGAAGTATATTCAGCTTATCAATCAATTCATTGCCGACAGGACCCTGTTTCGAAAAGGCTATGTGAAGAAGCAAATTCGATTGGCCTACAGTGACAAGAGCCTCTCTCTTCTGGTTTCATTGAATGTGCTGCGAGATGACAATAGACGCTATCTGGGGCTCGTGGCCGTCTTTGAAGATCTGAGTGAGATTCAGAGAGCCCAGAGGATGGCAGCCTGGCGGGAGGTCGCCAGGCGCATCGCTCACGAGGTGAAAAATCCATTAACCCCCATACAATTATCGGCACAACGGCTCAACAAGAGATACGGAAGCCTGCTGGGCAAGGAAGACGGAGGGATATTCCAGGAGTGTACGGAAATGATTATCAAGCAGGTGGAGGAACTCAAAACCCTCGTAGATGAATTCTCAAATTTTGCAAGGATGCCAGCTTCTCTCCCTGTTCCAGGGGATATACGCACCATTATTGGGGAAGTCTTGAGCCTTTACAAAGAGGCCCATAGGAATATCAGAATCGTTTTTCAGGAAAAGAATAAAAGCCCTATCCTCGATTTGGACAGGGAACAGATGAAACGGGTGATGATCAATCTACTGGACAACAGTATCGCTGCCATAGAGGGAGAAGGTGAGATTGTCATAATCCTCTCATTCGATAAGGTCCTTCAAATGGTCAGAATAGAGGTAGCGGACAATGGTAAGGGTATCTCGCCGGACCATAAATCGCGTCTCTTTGAACCCTATTTTTCTACGAAAAAACAGGGCACCGGCCTGGGACTCGCCATTGTCAGCAGTATTGTATCCGATCACGATGGCTTTGTCAGGGTCCAGGACAACAAGCCGAAAGGAACCCGTTTCATCATCGAACTCCCGGTTAAAGACCTGAAAGAGAGTTGATCAATAACGTTCCCTACCCGGGAGATCATCATTACTCTGGAGAGAAGCAGGCATTCTCGAGATGTTTTTGATTTTCTACCATTTTCTTATGACGCTGCTTGCCCTGGTCTTCATTCCGGTCCTCCCCTTCTTTCATGGAGAGCGGCTGAGGGCGAGGCTGGCACTGGACCTGCCTGATGAGATTCCTAACCGGTCGCCCATCTGGGTACATGCCTTGTCGGTGGGGGAAGTGATGTCAGCCATTCCACTGGTGGAGGCTCTTAAACAAAGATTCCCCGAACAGAACGTAGTGGTTTCCGTGACAACCCGACAAGGCATGGGCCTGGCACGATCCGAATTGAAAAATCGGGTCGAGGCTCTTTTTACCATGCCGGTGGATTTTTGGTGGTCCATAGATAGAGTGGTCAATCGTATTCGTCCGGCCCTATTTGTCCTCGTTGAAACAGATATTTGGCCTGGTTTGTTAAACCATCTTAAGAAAGAAAGAGTGAAGTGTATTCTGGTCAACGGACGGGTCTCGCCTTCTGCCCATAGAAATTTCAGGCTTTTTCCTCTCCTTGCAAAGAGGCTGTTCGATCCCTTTGAGAGATGTATGATGCAGTCTGAACTCGATAGAAAACGTCTCCTTGACCTTGGCCTTGAAGGCGAGAAAATCCAGGCATCGGGAAACATCAAGTTTGATCGCCCCTGGCGAGCAATGGAAGATCCGGAGCGGCAAATGTGGATGGACGAACTCAAACTTGCGCCTGAAAACATCCTGATGGTCGCGGGGAGTACACACCCCGGTGAAGAAAGAATGATCCTCGAGGCATTCGGCAGGCTGCACAGCCATTTCAATGAATTGCGTCTGCTGATTGCCCCAAGGAAGATCGAACGTGCCGCCGAAATCAAGAGGGTCGCCGAAGAGAAAGGCTTCCCGTGTGTGCTCAGAACCGGTTTGGCAGACGATGCAAAGGGTTCTCAGGTTATCATTCTCGATACGCTGGGAGAACTCGCCCGCCTGTACGGCCTCGCGAGCATCGGTTTTGTTGGTGGCAGTCTGGTTGCCATTGGAGGGCACAACTTATTGGAACCGGCCTCATTTGGTTGTCCGGTTTTTTTTGGACCCCACACCGAAAACTTTGTACAGATGGCCGAAGATCTGGCGCAATCGGGTGGGGGAAAGAGAGTCCATGACGCAAACGAGCTCTTTGAAATGATCGAACCGCTCCTGATGGATCCTATACTGGCCCGGACTGTGGGGGATAAGGCTGAAAAATTCGTGTTGAATAACAGGGGCGCAATGGGGCGTGTCATAACACAAATTGGTCACTTTTTACCCTCTTTCTGAAACCCATTAGACTCCCTATTACCAACTATCATGAAGCAAACAAATCGGCTCAGGATGAAGAGAAGGGGGTATGATTGGTCGCGAATTCACCGTGACGAAGCGAGCGGCTTTTTCAGGTCTCTATTGAAGCTCCTTTCCGTGCTTTACGGTGTCGGGGTAAGAACACGCCTCTGGGGGTACAGGCGGGGGTTTTTGAAACAGCGCGTTCTCCCTGTCTTCGTGGTCAGCATCGGGAATATCACTTCCGGTGGTACCGGCAAGACCCCTGCTGTGCAGATGCTCGCCGGATGGGCATTGGGCCGGGGTTACCGACCGGCCGTCCTTTCAAGAGGGTACGGGGGACGCTTCAAAGGTCGGGTACTTGAGGTTTCAGACGGCGAAGAGGTCAAGCCTTCAGCGGAAAAGAGCGGCGATGAACCCTGCCTGCTGGCCCGGAGCCTGTCGGGCATACCGGTGATCGTGTCAAAGAACCGTTACGACGGCGGTATTCGAGCGATTGAAAAATGGTCGTCCGATTTTCTGATCCTCGACGACGGCTTTCAGCATCTGGAACTTCGGCGGGACCTGAATATCGTTCTCCTGGATGCCTCGAACCCATTTGGAAATGGTCAGCTCTTGCCCAGGGGACCACTCAGGGAACCCGTAAAGCAATTGGAAAGAGCGGATTGCTGTATTCTGACCCACTGCGGGGAGACCACTGAGATACAGGATTTCGTGCCACCGACAACCGCACAATTATCTGGTGTCCCCATTTTCCGGGGCCACCATGTACCGGTTGAAGTGGTCTTTCCTGACCGGGGCGAGCGATTCGAGGCGGGGATGCTCGAGGGGAAAAAGGTCCTTGCTTTTGCGGGGATTGCCCATCCGGAGTATTTCAAGGAGAGCCTCGAGAACCTGGGTGCCGAAATCGTCTATTTCGAGGGCTTTGGGGACCACCATCGTTACCGGACCGAGGAGATTCACTCGTTGGCGATCAAGAAGGAAACACTGAAGGCCCATTACGCTGTTACAACAGCAAAGGATTGGGTCAAGATCGCTTCCGAAGTCCGTGGGGAACATGGTATAGGTTATCTGGACATCAAATTTACCCTGCTGGACCGTGGTGAAGAATTCTACGAATGGGTAAGGAAGAGATTTGATGAAAGACGGAAATGGCTGATCAGATGAAGAAGCCGGCGGTTTTTCTGGATCGTGATGGAACCATCAACGAACAAATGGGGTATATCAATCATCGGGACAGGTTTGTTATGCTGCCCGGTGCCGCCGAGGCCATACGGCTACTCAATACCAACGGCTTCTTGGCAGTCGTCGCTTCAAATCAATCGGGCGTGGCCAGGGGTTATTTTCCCCCTGAACTGGTTCGAGAGATCCATGTCAGGATGGAGAAGATGCTGGAGGAGAACGGTGCCAGGCTGGATGGAATATTCTTCTGTCCCCATCATCCGAGGGGTTCTGTTCCTGAATACAGCGTGAAATGTGATTGCCGGAAGCCGGGAACGGGGCTTATCGCGCAGGCCTGCCGGAAATTGGATATAGATATGACCCGATCGGTCGTTGTGGGCGACCGCTGCCAGGACCTGGAAATGGCTCGCAGGGCAGGTCTCGAGGGGGTGCTTGTCCTGACCGGGTATGGGCGGGGTGAGAGGGAATTCCTGCTCCCGGGTTCCTCGGCAAGAGCGGCGTATGTGGCCGAGGATCTATTGCGGGCCGTCCAATGGATCGTCAACGTCAGAAAGAGTAATTGAACTTCTCAATATCCCGCCTGAAATGGGCTGCGACGATTGCCGCCGTCTCCTCGGTGTAATATTTCTGATAGGACTTGCGATCCCTCGCCTGCCGCTTGTGAGGCAATCCGGGAGTCTTTATCCCTATCCTCTCACACGCCTCATGGAAATCGGCCTCCAACTGCTCATACCGGCCAATGAAATCGACAATGACATTCCCGTTGAGATCCACCACATAGTCCGACTGCAGCTCGATGGACGTATCGATGATATAGTGATAAGGCCGGGCCGGATCCAGCTTCCATTTGAGAAAGTCTTCAAAATCAGCAATATGCTGGAGAAGGCGGGGGCGCTCTTTTTGGATGTGGTGGTAGGAACTGACCTGCAGGTCCCAAGGGTTCCTGATAAAGGCAAATTTGAAGAGGTCATCATAGAACTCGCGGGGAAGCATTTCATAGGCTGCAATGGCCTTTGCATGGCGGGGGATCTTGCAGGCA
This sequence comes from uncultured Desulfobacteraceae bacterium, assembly GCA_964443285.1. Lineage (GTDB taxonomy): Bacteria > Desulfobacterota > DSM-4660 > Desulfatiglandales > Desulfatiglandaceae > CAYUCJ01. Next base: position 4,467 of record CAYUCJ010000223.1, read on the forward strand.
AGGCGATGGTTCGAAAAGGAGCTGATGCGGCTGCATAGAAACTGGGGTATGCGGTAGGGGTCTTTCCATTTGTATTGCCGCAGGGCGGCACGAACGCTCGTGCCGCCCGTCTTGGCAATGTGGATGAAGAGAAATTTATATCGCAGAGACAGGAGCATCCGAATCCTTTCCAAGCAGGACATCAAGATACCGTTTACTGCTTGTCTCCACAGTATAAGCACGCACGGCGTTTTGCAAAAGGTTTTTTTCAATCGGGGCCTCCAGGGTTGTAAGTAGGGCATGGGCGAGAGCTTCCGGATTTCCAATAGGAACGAGCGGACCGTAACGCCCATTTTCCAGGACTTCCCTGGGACCGCTGGGGCAATCGGTGGCGACCACCGGAGTTCCCAGTGCCATGGCCTCTGTCAACACATTGGGAGACCCTTCCCATGCGGAGGAGAGGGCAAACACCGCTGCTTTACTCATATAGGTATAGGGGTTCTTGACAAATCCGGGCAAGTCCACATCACCGGAGATTCCCAACTGGCCCGCCAGTTCTTCAATTCGGGGTCTGTCGCGACCCTCGCCCAGCAGGACGAGGCGACAGGCCCGGGATTGCCTAACGTGTGCGAACGCCTTCACAAGGGTCATGAAGTCCTTCTGGCGGGTTAGGCGTCCGACACCGATGATTACTGGACGGTCCCTGTCCTGAAACCAGGGATGATCGAGGGGTTCATCGGCCATAGAAAGAATCTCCGATGTGATTACGGGATTTTCAATGACCCGCAGGAGGGAAGGGGGGAGAAGGGCCCTGGTTTTCAGATCATCTGCCACACCCTTGGAGACGGCCACAACTGCGTCGGCATGCGGATAGAGAACCCGCATGCGCAAATACCAGAAGCGCTCCTTGAGACGATTTCGCCCGGCCAGGGCGCCTGACAGGGTGGTCCCCATACGCAATACCAGGCGTGTGGGGACGCCTGCCAGATACCGGGCTATGACGGCCGTTTGGTTGGCGCGGTCTTTTGCGGCCAGAAGGGCCGCCGGCCGTTCGGACTTCAGATAGCGTATGAGCCGGGGAAGACTGCTTGCGGTATGTGATGAACCCAGATCCACAATCGTCACCTCCGGTGGGAGCGATCGGATATGGATGCTTTTCATCTTCACGGGTATGAGCTCCAGCGGGATTCCCAGATCAACAAGACCCTTCAACAGATTCAGGATCATTCGCTCCACGCCCCCTGCTCCCGAAAAGGAGACAAAGATGGCCACCTTTCCGGTCGTATTGGACTTGCGCCTCATTGTGAAATCATCTCCACAGGGTCCATGCGTTCAGGCGGCCTCTTTCCTTTCTCGACAATGAAGATCTGGTGCCAAA
>CAYUCJ010000224.1:0-5747 GCA_964443285.1 uncultured Desulfobacteraceae bacterium
GGTTGTTGTAGCCGAAGGCGGTCCCGCGTTCAGTCAGGATGAGACGGTGATTTCCTGTGGAAAGAACCTTCTTCACGACGCCCGACATATCCCACGGCGCAAGGAACTGCCCCTTCTTGATGTTCACGGGAAGGTTGGTTCGGGCAGCGGCCAGGATAAGATCCGTCTGCCGGCACAGAAAAGCGGGGATCTGGATGACGTCCAGAACGGGTGCAGCCTTTTCGATCTGGCCCACTTCATGGATGTCGGACAATACAGCCAATCCTGTCGCCTCTTTCACCCGGCTGATAATCTCCAAACCCTTTTCCATTCCCGGGCCCCTGTAGGAATCGAGAGAGGTGCGGTTGGCCTTATCGAAAGACGTCTTGAAGATGATGGGGATGCCCAGGTCTGCGCCCGTTTCCTTGAGGTACCGGGCAACCTCCATTGTCGTGGATTCGTCTTCAATGACACACGGTCCGGCTATAACAAAAAAAGACCCTTTGTTTCCCAGGGTCAAATCACCGATCCTAAAGATTTTGCTCTCTGCCCGTTTCCCTGTCATGTAGATTTCCCGGATCAATCCCTTGAACAAGCGTGTCGGGGATTCGGCTCCCGTCTGTTGGAATCACTTGCAATACTGTTATATTATGGCAACGCAAAAGTCAAGGATAGGGGATTTCCAAAAGAAATTGCAGCACATCCGCAAAACTTTTTCTTGTCATGAAGGCCTTCGCGTCCTAATATACTCACTTCTTTGGACAAAGCCATCCGGTTTTGGCAAGAAAGAACAAAACGCCCGTTTTTCAAATCGTATCGGGAGGTATCAATGGCAAGAAAAAAGGTTGTCAAAACCATTCAAGAAATCAATGACAGGATTAGGACAGGAAAGGTGGTGGTGGTCACCGCTGATGAAATGGCCCAAATCGTCAAGAGAAAGGGGACCGGACAAGCGGCCCGGGATATTGATGTCGTCACCACGGGTACCTTCTCCCCCATGTGTTCCTCGGGCGCCTTCATCAATTTCGGCCACGCAAAACCGGGCATCAAGGCGTCCAGGGTCCTGCTCAACGGGGTACCGGCCTATGCAGGGATCGCAGCAGTGGATATCTATCTCGGAGCAACCGAACCGGCGGAAGACGATCCCCTGAACCGTGTTCATCCCGGCCAGTTCAAGTACGGCGGCGGGCACGTTATTCAGGAGCTTCTGGAGGGAAAACGCATCCAGCTTGAGGCCTTCGGGTATGGCACGGATTGCTACCCCAACTGTGAGTTCAAAAACAAGATAACCCTGGCAGACCTGCCTTACGCCAGCCTGTTCAACCCTAGGAATGCTTATCAGAACTATAACTGCGCCGTCAATTTGTCCAAAAAGACCATCTACACCTACATGGGTGTCCTGAAACCCCACGCCGGAAACGCCAATTACGCCACATCCGGGCTCTTGAGCCCCCTCTTGAATGATCCCTATTGCCTGACCATGGGTATCGGGACAGCCATATTCCTCGGAGGTGCAAGGGGGCATATCATAGGACCGGGAACCCAGCACAAACCCAATGTCAAAAGGGGGGAAAACGGTGTTCCCCTGAGCCCGGCCGGGACCCTGATGGTCATGGGCGACCTCAAACAAATGGATCCGAAGTGGGTCGCAGGCGTGAGCCTCCTGGGATATGGCTGTTCCCTCGCCGTGGGCGTCGGCGTTCCTATCCCCGTCCTGAACGAGGATATGGCTCGCTTTACCGGCGTTTCCGATGAAGAGATCTTCACCCAGGTCATCGATTACGGAAACGATTATCCCAAAGGGGAAGCACGAAGTCTTGGCCAGGTCAGCTATGCCGAGTTGAAATCCGGAGAAATCCGGTTTAATGGGCAGAAGCTTCCGACCGTGCCCATGACCTCCTATGTGCGCTCAAGGGAAATCGCGGTTCTCTTGAAAGACTGGATCGAAAAGGGTGAATTCCTTCTAACGGAACCGCAGGAAAGGATGCCGGGAGCAGAGCTATTTGCGGCTCATTCCTGATCCTGCTTTTTCTCCTTAAGGGCCTTTTGCAGCTTGTCACCCAGCGAACCCATGGTTCTGCCTTTGTCCTCAAAGGCTTGCCAGTTCGCCTCGCCCCCTGAATCCCCAGGAGCGAGGCTGATCTTGCGTTCCCCGGCATTGACGCTCTGGACGATGACCTGTATGGGATCTCCCATTTTCAGTTTTCCAAGCTCTCCCGCTTCCGGAGACTTCTCGATACTTGATTTTGGAAGCAGGCCGGTGAGCCCCGGTTCCAGCGAGACAAAATATCCGAACGATTCTATTTTCTCGATTCGCCCCTCTACCAATTGGCCCGTCCCGTAACGTGCTTCAACATCCACCCAGGGGTCCCCTTCCACGTCCTTTATGCTCAGGGATATCCTTCGGGCGGCAGGGTCGATCTCCTTGATCATCACGCTCACCGCTTCCCCCTCGCTTACCACATCCTCGGGTCTGACGATGCGTTTCCGGTAACTCATTTCGCTGATATGAACCAGTCCCTCTATTCCAGGGGCAATCTCCACGAACGCCCCGAATTTCGCACACCGGGTGACCTTCCCCATGACCTTCTGTCCCGGGTGGAACGTTTCTTCAACCGTTTTCCACGGATCCCCGGTCACTTGCTTCAGGGACAGTGCAATCTTCATCTGCCCGGTCTTTTCCACCTGCTCCATTCCAATGATCTTCACCGTGACCACATCTTCCGAGTTGACCAGCTCGGAGGGTTTTTCCACCCGGGACCAGCTAAGTTCGGAGATATGGATCATCCCTTCCACTCCCTTTTTGAGGGCCACAAAGGCACCATAAGGCATCAGCCTGGTTATCCGCCCCTCCAGGACATCGCCGATCTTCACTTCACCGAGAAAGACCTCCCTCGCCTTTTTCTGCTCTTTCTCCAGGAGCTTCCTTCTCGAAACCACGATATTGCGTCCATCTTCTTCAAACTGCGAGATCAGGAACTCGTAGGACTGCCCTTTATAGTCATCAGGCGTCCTGATATAGACCAGATCCATCTGGCTGATGGGACAAAAGGCCCTTTTTTGCATCACTTCCACATGGAACCCGCCCTTGCAGGGGGCCGTGACTTTGCCCTCCACCGGGATACCGCTCTCGTAGGCATCTCTCAAGAGCCCGAGACCTCCCGCGCCGGAAATAGCCCTTGAAAGCCTGATTTCATTGCCGTTGTTGGACACTGCGTAGAGTTCCAGGTGATCCCCGACCTTATAGGGAAAGGTCCCATCCTCGCCCAAGAGTTCGTCTTTTTCCACTATCCCGTCGATCTTGGTCCCGGTGTCCACAAACACCGTGTCCTGGCTCACGGAAATAATCTCTCCCCGAACCTTGTCTCCAACACGGATATCGTCGCCCATTCCGGTATCGTAAGATTCCAGAAGTTCTGCAAAACTTTCTTCTTCTTCTTGATATTCATTGTTTTCTTTATCTGACATCATTTGGTCTCTCCGAAACTCGTAAGTATTGACGGCTTCCAACGAAGCCTCTTTATCCTGCTTACCTAGGGAAGCGAACCTGACGATCTTTTCCACTCACACTCAGGAGGAGAACCTGAGACTCTTTTTCATTCCCTCTCCCTTACTTTGACCAAGTAATCCACTGTGACGGTATCCTTTGACCCCGGTGCGACCTTGAGAGTGGCGGGGCTCAGGGCCAGCTTCACCTTGAGTGATCCCGATTTTTCGATCTGGCCCAGGCCCACTTTTTCCGTGTAAACGGTGGATATGTGCTCCAATACGGTCTTTCCTCCCACCAATTTGACGCTTCCCGGGATCACCCTCGCGCTGGTCAGAATGAGGTCGTTTCGGAGGTGCCCCGACCAGTCCACCTGCACAGGCAGGAGTTTTTCAATGGGAACATCCAGTGTGACCTCCACAATAGAGGGTTTCACCTTTCGCAGGATCACCCCTGGCGGGAGGGCAATGTTCTCCGCGGTGATGGTGAAGGAATTATGTCCGACCACGGCCTTGCCCAGGTCCAGTCTCACCTTCACCTGCTCGGGTCGAATGGACTTGATAAAGGCCCCTGAACCACTCAAGACCAACCGTACGGAATTGACCGATGTGTCCACGATCTGGGTAGCGGGATCGCGATTCGCATATTCTACAGGCACATCAAAAGAAACCAGGCTTTCCTGCCCGCGCGTAAAACTGAACCACACCGCCGTGATCAGTGCCAGGGAGGCCAGTGATGCGATGAGCAGTTCACGTCTTTCCTTCCTTCTTACACCCCACTGCCTTTCCGTGAAACCAAGATGCTCCTCCAGCGCCTTGACGAGTCCCTTCCTCCCGTGGACCGCCAGGACTCTGGACCCCTTTGCCAGGGCGATTGACCCCCTCTCCTCTGACACAACCAGAACAAGGGCATCGGTCATTTCAGACAGACCGGCGGCGGCCCTGTGACGGGTACCATAATAGGAGGGCAGATCGTCTCGACGGGAGAGGGGCAGGACAGCACCGACCTTCCTGATGCGATTTCCCTCGATGATGGCGGCCCCGTCGTGGACGGGATTGTCGTGCCAAAAAATGGACGTGATCATCTCCCTGGAAACCAGGCCGTCCCAGCGTATACCGCCCCGGATCATTTCATCGAGCCTGTCCGTTCCCGGAAATACCAGGATGGCCCCCACCCGGTTGTCGGCCAATTCAAAAATGGTCTCCACAATGGTTTCGATGGGAGTCTTCGTGGTCTGATAGGGGACGCCCCAGAAGATGTTCTTCAGGTTCCTTGCCTGGAGAACCGACCTAATCTCATTCCTGAAAACAACGATAATGATGAAGGCACCAACGGTCGTGATGCCCTGGATGGCCCAACTGGTCAGGATGAGTCCGACGGCAACGGCAATTCGCTGGGAAAACCAGAGCAGGGCGATTCCCATCAGCACGCGAAAGACGTGTGTCCCCCTGAAAAGCACGTAGAGACGGAAGAGGATGTAACTGTTCAGGACGATATCGACGAGGTCCTGCCATCGAATGCTGGATAGAAAGAGGAAGAGCTTTTCCAAATCGATTAATCCGTAACGCTGAAACGCAGTATCTTCAAAAGGTTGCCTTTCTGGTCCGTAATCTCCACACGCCAGGGTCCTTCATCGTCGCCTTTCATATGCCAACTGCTGTAAGTCGTCCACTTAGGTGGCTTCAAAGTCAGTTTGGCCGTTGCCGTCAACCGGTCCCGTTCATACCATTTGTGGAAGATGTCCACCTCTTTCGGAACGGGATCGAACGACGTGAAACAGTAAATCGTACCCACATCTTTGGAAAACACTACCGCACGGTTTACGGCCTTATTTCCCTTGATCTCTTCGCAGAATACCCCTTCCGTGAGGGTCAGCTTCTTTCCCTCGGAAACTGCGGGAATGTTTTCCTCACTCTGGGCAACCGCGCCCGACGAAAAACCGATCACCAGCCAGCAGAACATGCAGGACAAAAAAAAGTATTTTGGACGCATCACCGGATACCCCACATTACTCCACAGCATATTTGAAAAGGATATCACGGTTGAGAATTTTATCAAAAGCTTTTTGGTCTTTTCCTCTCATTTCCGCTTGGAAATTTTCTCCCTTGACAGAAAGGGCTCCATATTGTTCAGTAGGTCGTTCTGAGATCTCAGTATCTCCATAGAGGGGACGCAACCATAATGATCACCGTTGGAATCGATGTGGGCTCCATCACGACCAAAGCCGCCCTGATCCGTGATGGCCGACTGGAAGGCACCGCGCTCATAAACAGCGGCTACA